>NZ_BAABCY010000076.1:0-138832 GCF_039539345.1 Snuella lapsa
TAATTTTTAATATAACTAAAGTGCTGCAATGAAATTGCAGGGTTTTAGACCCTAATTTGAAACCAATAAAAACTGAAAAAAAATGAGCACTAAAACCTTTTTAACAATCCATGGCGCAGTATATGCTGCCTTTGGCTTAGGATTGTTTTTTATTCCCAAAATACTGTGGCCAAGCTATGGTTTAGAATTAAATGACGATTATGCGGTTTTTTTATCCCAGCATACAACTATTTTTCTTGGAGGCATTGCTGCCATTAGTATTTTATTCAAAGATGTAGAAGAGAAAAGCATATCTACCATAAAAATCTTAAAGGGTTTATTGTATACCAACATTTTAGGGGTAGTTATAACACTTTACGCCATTTACAAAGGTGTCTTTTATGGATTTGGTTGGTCTGATCCTGCTTTTTTCACACTATTATCCATCTTCAGCTATATAAAATTAAAACATAACCAATAATAAGAAATGAGCCAATTAAAGATTTGGGATCTTCATTTAAAATATGACGGTCCCGTTACAAAAGAATTCATGGAAGGAAAAAGCAACCTTGCTAAAAGTATTGCCAAAGAAGAAGGTGTTATCTGGAAAATATGGACCTATGAAAAAGATACCAACCATTATGGTTCAACATATTTATTCAAAAACATTGAATATTTAGAAAAATACAAGAAAATGCATATTAAAAGACTCCATGCCATTGGCATAACCGATATAACAGATCATGTCTTTGATATATTTGAAAACTTGAGCAAAATCAACAATGCTCCTTTGTCCTAAAGCTTTTATTAATACAGCCTTGGAGAAGCGAAATCACTTATACCCAAGGCTGTACGCTTCTCAAAAAATCAGGATTTTCTTTTACGAAGAAAAGTTCCCAAGAATTCTTTTTGATTAAACACCACCGTTAAAGGATAATTGATGGTTATTTTTCTCTAATCCACAGATTTAAAACAACTAGTATATTATAAGTTTTTTTACTGCTATACTATGGTTCTCATCTTCAACATGCAATAAATACACACCTTTCTTAACGCTGCTAACATTTAGCTGACCATTATTAAATTTTACTGTTTCTAAAACTTGTTTGCCTGAAATATCAAATAATTTTATTTTGGTAATTCTGTCTACAGCTTTAATATTTAATATCTCACTAGCTGGATTAGGATATAATGAAAACGTCAACTGATCTAACTTTTTTATGTTTAAGACTGGTGAATTATCAAAAACTATTCTAGAAATGGTAATTGGATTCGAATCTACAGCTGCACTTCCACTATTAGAGAATACTATTCTCCAATCTGTAATGTCTCCCGTCCATTCTGCTTTTCCACTTAAATCCATATCTATAGTTGAAGCTCCTAATGCTAAGGATTGATTTCCATAGGTTTGAGTAGCTGAAGCACCATCAACAAATTGAAATTTTATTTGATCTGCATTTGAAGTATTGTTATCTACTACAACATGCACATATTGATAACTTGAAGCATCAATACTAAAAAATTGTTGAGCAAACTTAGGTGCAGTATTTGTATCATCCCCGGTAAAAGATAGTTCTGATCCAGTATAAGAGACACTCCCTCCATTAAGCCCATCAAAACCACTAGCATTATCGCTTGAAAAATCATAACTGGTTTTAGAAAGTATACCAGCATTAACGATCTCAATTTTTTTAATTATTACATTACCATTTGTAGCACTATCGCCTGACAAGTTAGTTGATCCATCAGCTTGTCTAAAACGAATACCAACATATTCCATATTGGCAATATTGTCTGTATCATTTAGGGTACCATCTCCAGGGTCATTAGTGTAATTGTTCGATTGTAATTTGAACACATAGGTTACCTCAACTCCAGAACCAGGTGAATTAGCTTGAATCATACCTGTTTGATAACCCAAGAATTGTGTCCCCGTATTTCCATTATTTTTATCGAAAAAACCTGAAAAACTTCCCACCTCCGTACTATTGTTTATAAGTGTTACAACCATATGTGTACCATCAGACACCACAAAAGGATCTGCTGCTCGGGTAATGTCTACCCTCGGGACACCTGCATTAAACTCTAAAACCAAACCTTCGGCAGAAGGTGCTAAGGATGTACCACTCCCAGCTGCAACCCAACTACCTGGATTTGCAGACCCTGTAAAATCATACACTTTCTGTGCGTTTCCAATAAAAGCAAATGCAATAAATGCAAATAACAATGTATTTTTTTTCATAACTTAAAGTTTAAAGATTATTAATTAATAGTTTAGAATTCTTGTGTTGTCCATTTTTAAAAATGGTTTTTAATATATACACCCCGTTATTTACTTTAGGGAGTTTAATTGAGGGATCGTTATTATTGTAATCTAAAGGAAAGATTCTTCCGTTAATATCAACCAAAGCTATATGATCTATAGGTTTTCCAGTTTGTAGCTTTATAAAAGTGGAAGCTGGATTGGGAAAAAGTCTAAACCCTTTGCTAGTTTTAAAACGAGGTGTACTTAAACTGTTTCCCAATAAAGCATCCTTAACATCTACTACCCAAGTTCCGTCACTTACTTTATAAATGGTTTTATTTGCCTCATCACCAGCATCCCAAGCGGTAAAGGCAAAACCTAAACTGATTGCTTTTTCGGCGAGATACTCATGGTATGCTACACGTGAAGCATTTTCTGGCCCACCAAAGCTTCCATAGGTCATGGTTACATAGTTATAACCGCCTTCGTTATCGGCTCCAAATTCTCCAAGAAATACTGGAATGTTTTTAGACTGTGACCAAGATTGTACGGCTCCAAAATTTGAGTCTATTTCAGATTTATCTGAAGTATTCCCCCAATCGAAATCATTATCATTTTCACCAGAAGATGCTGTGAAAGCTCTAGGCCAATAATAGTGAAATGTTGCTATTAAATGACTATCACTGTTTATAACAGCATCACCTATTTGCAAAGGTGCTTCATAAGCATTTTTACTTCCTCCAGTAATGATAATATTTCTATCGACATTATTACTGCCAGAATTTCGGATAATATTTATAACATCCGCATTTAACACATCCATTTCTACATCGGTCAGGAAAAAATACGGCTCATTGACAATTTCAAAAAGCAAATTATAAGAGTAGTCCTTAAATCGTTCTGCAATTTGCATCCAAATAGCCCTAAATTTCTCATTATCCGCTATACGCTTGGCTGAAGTTGGTTCAGTATAATACGCTGCCCATTTATCTTTTGGACTAAAAGTGTATAAAAACTCTTCTTTAAGAGTTTTTCCATGAAAATCTAAAACTACAACGAGTCCTTCGTTTAACCCCCAATTAATAACTTCCTCTACTCTATCCAAGTAACTTGAACTCACCATGTAATCGGCTAGCGTTCCAGAATAATCTCCAGAAGTCCCTGCCGCTTTTGAATAACTAGAAGTATTACCACTGGTTCTTGTACCTAAAAAGTCTATAGGAATCCTTATGGTAGTAAATCCTGCATCAGAAACATCCTTGATATAGGTTTGGGTAAGTGCTGGCGCCCAATTACCCTCAACAGGAGCACTTAAAACATTTCCCAAGTTTATACCTCTCCCCATATCACTTACCATTTGTTGTGGTGTTATCTGTGACATACCATACTGTAAAGAAAATACAGTAACTATTGCATGCCTGAGAAATGTTAAATGCTTCATCTGGTCGCTATTAATCTATTTTTTCTCCTTTCCTTTTAACTCTCTTAGCGCTTTTTTCTGCTCCTTTGTCAATACATTAGCAAAGATTTGTTGGTAATATTTCTTATTGATTTCTTGATTTTTTTCCTTATTGAAGCCTTCCTTTTTAGCTACTCTCAAGGCTTTCAAACGTTCAATATGAATGTCCTTAATTTGAGATTTTTGATTGTTTGTTAAGGCTAAGGATTGATTTACAGAAGCAATGTCTTTGTTTAATTTTTCCACCAAAACACCGACCTTTTCGTCTAGTTTATCTGACTGCGCAGATGATGTAAAGGTAAGCCCGAAACACAATACACATAGTATTCCAATTTTTCTCATATTCATTTAGTTTTGTTAGTGATACAAAAGCTCCAACCCGTTTTACGGTAAATAACACGGCTTTTGATATGGTAAAGTTGAAAAAAGGAATACGGATTAAGGTTTAATATCTGTCAAATAAAGTTTGCTTATCGTAAAAAAAGTAGCTAAATCAATTCTTAAGGTTAAATAATCTGTAAAGCCCCTCCTGGTTCTGTTCCAAAATAATTTCCGGGTCACTCCCTTTTACGTGACCTAAAATCCCAAAAGGCCCTGAATAATTAAGATCCAGAAGTTGCTTTATCATTTCCTTTTCTCTATTGCCCGCTCCTATCGTGATAATTTTAGGCCCCTCTTTTTTCATACCGTTTAGATTTACACACCATAAATAGGGCAATAGCATTTTTATATTTTCGGAATACGCATCCAATTGATCATGTGCATGGTGAAAATTAAAAACAACTCCTATATCCTCATCAGGGAGCGCCCTAATGATCTTTAATTGATTTACCGGGTTTCCAAACCATCCACCATGATTATAAAGTGCAATTTTGCAACCAATCTTTGAGGCTCTTGCGGATAAATAGGAAATCATATCAACGACTTGCTTTAAGCTAACCTCTTTTGTTAGACTTTCAAAATAGGTAGGTTCGAAGCCGACCCATATTTGCGTTTTTAACCCCACCTTTACCAGGTTTTCAAAAACAGCCTCGCTTTCGGGTTTAAGCGCATTGGGGCGATCCTTATTTAAGTTAACATAGAGCCAAACTGCCCTGATAGTGATATTATGTGATTTAGCAAGTTTCCATTCGTAGGCCATCGTAGGAATGTGTTTAGGCCTGTTCCCATAAGCATACTGATCATACCCTAAACGTTCCAACATAGCTATACGCTCGTCCGGCGTTCTCTCTTTTACATCAAAACCAACAATAGACCAGGGTATAAGATTGTCTTTCCTAAAAACATGTTTGTCTTCGACAAAATGATCTACAGGTGCTTTACAGCCAATACACCCCAAACACAAGCATATTATGACATAAACACACTTCATTTTAGCGCTTTTCATAATCCGGATTCGGTCTTGGGCCTTCATATTCGGTTTCTCGTTTCCATCGTTCCAGTCTTTTTACCAATACCTGAAGGATTTCGGGTGCTTCAGTCGCAATGTTTTTGGTTTCATATGGGTCTTTATTTAAATTGTAAAGTGTATAAGTACCGGTATCGACATCTTCTGTTAACTTATACCCCTTCATTTGGATCACATTTACCCATTTGGAAGCAAACGTCTTTTGTTTTACATTGTAATTCGCATAATTGGTGTATTCCCATATTAAAGCGTCCCGACTGGTAGTGGTTGTATTACCCAAAAGCACCGGACTAATATCTTCTCCATCTAAAATATAATTTTTTGGTGCTTCAGCATTTACCAATCCTAAAAATGTAGGATACAGATCCACGTTAATAATTGGTTCTTTGGATACGGAGCCTGGTTTAATTTTATGATTCCATTTAAAAATATAAGGTACACGGATACCTCCTTCAAGTGTTTGTCCTTTTACACCGCGATAGGGTTTAGTAAAAATATTGCTCTCCGTTTTATAATGCCCGTTATCGGAAGTGAACACTACTATGGTATTATCTTCAATATTTAGTTCTTTTAGCGCGTTCATCAATTTCCCTACGTTGTCATCCAATGCTTTTATCATTGCCAATACCCTGATTTCGTCCTTTCCTATTTGGTTATTCCCTTTATATCGGGCTTTGACATATTCCAAATCTTCCGGTTTTGGTTCCAGGGGTTTATGCACCAGATAGTAGGGCACATAAGTAAAGAACGATTGATCTTTTGCTACTGAACGCTTTATAAAATCGATCGTTCTTTCTGTTACCAGATCTGACGCGTATAATGAGTAATCTAAATTCTTCTGTTCGGGTGAGGTTTTAAAATTATAATGCCCTAAGATCTCAAAGCCTTCATCAAACCCCTGATTCTTAATTTGTAATTGCTTTTTACCTAAATGCCACTTTCCAAAAGCAGCCGTTGCATAACCATTGGCTTTCAGTGCTTCGGCGATAGTGAACTTATCAAGCTCCAAACCTTTTCCACTCCCTTTTACCTCATTGATAGCGGGAGGCAGATATTTCATAGCAACCAGGGTTTTTCTATCATTTATGTATCGATCGGCCACCCTGTATACTCTGTGCCTGGGCATATACTGACCGGACAGAATAGTAGCTCTCGAAGGAGCACAGGTAGGATCGGAAGCGTAGCCATTTGTAAAATGCATACCTTCCGCATACAATTGGTCTATGTTAGGGGATTCTACAAAAGAATTACCATAACAATTCAGGGCATTAATCCCTAAATCGTCCGCTAGAATGAATAATATATTCGGTTGTTTATTGTTTTCTATCAAATCTTGCCCCAAAACCAAAGAGGATTGCATTATTACAAAGGAGGTGATTATAAATACGATTCTTTTCATGGTTGTTGTTTTTGAGGTTTCAGCCAAAACAGTTCTCTCCAAATTTTATCGCCTTGATTATCTAATTTTTTACCATCGGTACTTCTTCCGTTTAAAATGATATCATTTAATGCTTTTGCAAGCATTTCCCTTATATGATCAAATGATGCATTATAAAACAGATTATTCTTCTCTGAGGGATCTTCTTTTATATTAAATAAATAGGATTGCCCCTTTTTCTCGTTAAGATCCATTTTCCAATCTCCTTTTCTAATAGAAAAGCGTCCTGCGAAATTTGAATACACAGATGCTTTTCGACCATAGTCCTGCTTCCCTTTTAGAAGTGATAAAATACTATAGCTATCCACTCCTTGATTCGGATCTGTCCTTTCATTAACCAAATCGGCACAGGTAGCATACAGATCTCCCAGCGATATGGTTGTATTATTCCTGGTATTCGGTTGTATTACACGCTTCCACTGCACAATAAAAGGTACGGTATGTCCTCCCTGATGTAAGGTTGCTTTTCGTCCGCGTAACTCCCAGCTTGGTTTATGCCCGTATTTTTTTTCATATTCAATTGGAAATGACGCTTTGGAAGCACCATTATCGGCTGTAAAGATTATTATGGTATTATCTTCCAAACCACGTTCTTTTACTGCGTCTACAATCTGCCCTACTGTCCAATCCAATTCAGAGACAAAATCACCATAAATACCCGCTTCACTGCTACCAATAAATATCTCTCCAGGTACAACAGGGGTATGTGGTGCGGTTAATGGGATATATAAAAAGAAAGGGGCTTTAGAATTGTATTCCCGAATATACTGTACAGAACGTGCGGTAAGCTCGGGCATTACATCTTTAACGGTAAAATTCGTTGCTTTATCACCGCTACGCATCAAAAGCTGTCCACCTTCCAGATCATTTTTCTTGCCTCCGGGAAAATCCGAGCGTTTTCCCCGGGAAGGCATCGTTTCTGTAGGCTCCGTAATGAGCCTGTCATTTTCAGAAAAGACATAAGGAGGAAAATCGAGAGAAGCATTCAACCCAAAAAAATAGTTGAAACCACAATCTACTGGGCCTCCGGTAAACGGCTTAGAATAGCTAACATGTGAACTGATATCTTCTTTAAACTTATAGGGCACTTGTGGATCTCTTTCAAGATCACCCTCATTTTCGATCACCCAATTCCACCCCAAATGCCATTTACCAATCATTGCCGTATTGTAACCATTACGCAACAATAGTTTAGGAGCCGTATCCTTATCAGGAGCTATCATCGCTTTGGAATACCCATCTAAAACACGTCTTTTCAACTGTGTACGCCATGCATATTCGCCTGTCATTATACTATAGCGAGATGGTGTACATACTGATGATGTTGTATGCGCATCGGTAAAGGTCAATCCGTTTTTAATAAGGGTATCTATATGCGGGGTTCTGATCTTAGATTCAGGATTTAAACCCGATACATCTCCAATTCCCAGGTCGTCTGCAAGGATATATACAATATTAGGCTTTTGCCCCCCCTGCCCTTCAACCTTACAAAAACAAACCAGCAAAGGGATTAACATATAAATTCTAAACATGGCTCCTATTCTATTCGTATACATTGAATGCTGTTATTTGTGTACTATATTCAGATTTATTTACTTTTAATCTAATACCATTTATCAAATCGCCGTTGCATTTGATACGCAACCCTTCCCCTATGGTTTTACCGTTATAAACGGTTTTCCAAATCCCATTAACATCTTTGGTTTGAAGATCGAAATCCCTAACCGAATGCGACCGCATATTTTCACTTAACAGTACCGTCTGTATGTGCTTAGGCGTTTTAAACTCCAATGAGATAGTTTGTGTCTCGTCTCCTTTTGCCGGTTCCCACCAAGATTTTAAATGAATACCTTCACTAAATACGTTGCCCTTGGTAGTATATATGATCTCTGCATTATGCTTTGGTTTAAGAGATGATGACTGAAGTACTTTAAACTCTTTTTTACTAACCGGTATGGCTTTCCAGGTTTCTATTCGTTCAAACAAGGAAGGATCTTCCTCCAAAGTTAAAACTACAATATTATCAAGGTTCTTATTAAACGCCTCCTTTTCGAAATAAAGCATAAGCTTTCCTTGCTTTACGTCTGCAGTTTTAAACCCTTCTGTTACTCCCTTCGCTGCACTTATTTTTATTGGTAACTCCGGTAATACAATCACAGGTTCTGTGTTTTCACTAAACTTTTCCAAAACATGAATGTACAGGGTGTTACCTGTTTGTGTTGTAGCTCCATAATCACCTCCTATATATATCCCTCGCCTGGTATTTTTTATCGTATGCCCATATAACTTCATCCATTCTCCTATTTTATCCACTTGTTCCACCTCCTTTGCTACAAATACTCCTTTACCATCAGGGCCCAAATTGAGTAATAGATTCCCTCCATTTCCCGCCACCTGAATCAACATTCCTAAAACGGTTTCTGCAGTTTTAACAGGCCCTTTTGGACTATACAGCCATTTATCCGTCATAGTTAAATTGGCTTGCCAATATCGATGATGATTAACAGGACCCAAAGATTGCTCGGGATCATCCCAATCCCCCCTATTTTCAAGCGGCCATCCAAACCCCATCCTCGAGTTGGTTAATATACCAGGCTGCCATGTCTTCATCTGTTTATATAAATGATAGCTATTCCATTGCCAGTATTTGGTTGCCAGGTGATCCCAAAAAACACCTTCAATCTTACCATAACTACTAAAGAGTTGCTTTATATGTGCTTTCATATAAGGTAAATAGTTCTCATAGTGTTTTTCTCTTAAACAATCCGGATGCGACCAATCGGGCTGGGAGTAATACCAGAATAACTTCACTCCCGATCTGTGTGCCGCATCAGCCAATTCTTTACATATATCCCTGCCAAAAGGGGTATTCATAATATTATGATCGGTATTTTTTGCATCAAAGAAACAAAACCCATCATGATGTTTAGCCGTAAATACAATATATTCGGCCCCCCATGATTTTACCTGTCGCATCCAGATATCAGCATCAAAATCAACAGGGTTAAATTCTTTATAAAGATTATCGTATACATCAGACGCCACCCCTCCATCAGCGGGCTTTCCTGCTCCCGGTCGCTCACCGTTTCGCCCCCAGCTTAACACATTTGTTTTAAGTAAGGCAGGCCCCCAATGCACAAAAATCCCGAGTTTGGCATCTTTGAACCATTTCATTTCCGCTTCGGTGGCATAGAGGCTCTTCTGTTGATCTGCTGTTACCAGCATACTGCCGTCTTTTGGAGGAAACTGCCATTGGTCTTTATAATAACCTTTTTTTGATTCCTGTGCATGAACACAACAAGTAATTAATAGTGACAAAGCTGCTAATTTTATCTTCATTTTAAATTGGTTTTATTAGGTTCCTTATAAACACATACTATTTTATCGTAAAGCTCAAAACATTACAATCATCTCACAATTAGTTTAATCGCCTGTGATGTTGCTTTTGTAATTTGTATGTAAAATGCTATGTAATCGCGTGACCACCGACTTATATTCGGGATAACGCACCACATTTTCGTTTTCATCCACATCTTTTCTATGGTCATACAACATCGAGTCAATAACGCTATCATCCTTGCTATTGATGTACTCTGTATAACAATAATCTTTTGTTTTTATGGTAAAACCGTTCCCTTTCTTAATTAAAATATGATCCTTACCCCGTTGTTCGGGATGGTTTAATACGGGCACCAAACTTTGACCAGACAATTGCTCTTTTGGAGGCTCTAAACCGCAAAGCTCGGATAAGGTTGGATAGATATCAACCAGTTCGGTTAAGGCATGCGTAACGCCCCCTTTTATCTTAGATCTTGGATCATATATTATTAGTGGCACCCGCGTTGAAGTGGTATAATTAGTAAACTTAGCCCATTGGGTATGTTCCTGTAAATTATAGCCATGATCCGCTACCAATACCACGATGGTATTAGTATCAAGCTCCTGCACTTTTAATTCTTCCAGGATATTTCCAATAAGAGCATCTACATAACTCACCGTTGCATAGTAACCGTGAATAAGGTCTATGGCCAGCGAATCGCTCACCTGTCCCGTTTTCGGAATGTTGGAATAGGCTCTCATTTCCGGCCAATTGCTAATAGATATTTTAGGAGCATTTTTCGGAACGTAATTATTATAGGGTTGTTTAATACTATCCCTATAATAATAATCCCAATATGTTCTAGGGGCATTAAACGGTAAGTGGTTACTAATAAAACCAGCTGTCAAAAAGAATGGTTTTTCACTTCCCCTCAACCTCCTAATATCTCGAATTACCTTTTGGGCCAGCCGTCCATCAATATAAACCGAATCAGCCACCTCTGCATTTTCATAGGCCGGACCTGTATTGGTCTTTATATATATATCTTTATTGACAGGCTCCTGATAGTCTTTCCATAATAATTGCCAGTAATCGGTCGGTGATAGGCCCCGATTATTGCTATCAAAGGCATAAGGACGCCAGACTTCATCCCAGTCGGTTTCTCTGTCGTCTAAGTGATGGTAAATTTTGCCATTTGAAATAGTTGTATAACCGTGCTGTCTAAACAATTGCGGTAACGTAATGGCCTGTGGTGTTTCCTTTTCAACAAATGTATTATAGTCAAGAAATCTATTTTTTGTGGGTAACATCCCCGTTAACATACTGGCTCTTGAAGCCCCGCAAACAGGCACATTGCAATACGCATTGTCAAACTGTATGCCCATTGAAGCCAACTTATCCATATTAGGTGAATGGATCTTAACCTTTCCATAGGTTCCTAACTCCGGACGCAGATCATCCATAAACAGCAATAAAACATTCGGTTTTATTTTTTCCGGAATCTTATTAGAGCGGATAATATTAGCACAAGCCACGCAGAACAACACAAGTAAGGCCAAACCTGGTCGAAACATATTATGTTTGTAATTTAAGGGGTTATTTTATTGCATTTGAAATACATCAATTTTACTCTCCATATACCCAATACGCTGAGCCACAGTATAAACCGTTTGCCCTTTTTCAACAGAAAACGGCTCTGTATATAGTTTCCATTTACTATTGAAATCAAAATGTTCATTAGGATTGTCTGAAACAATATAAGCTATGGATGCGCCTCTGGTTGCACATGAAAGTGATACGGTTTTACCCTGAGACATTTCAATTACGTTAAACGTTACAGACTTTGTAATAGGTTGTTCAAAATCGGGCCACATCGTATTGATAAGCTGTGATTCGGGTATCAATCCAAGATCCGGCCGGTTAGCCATCTGGTCCTTCAGTGCCTGACGCATGTTTTTAAGTATGGGGCCATAGGCTGGATCATCAGCCAAATTTTTGATGTTATATGGATCGTTGACGCAATCGTACAGTTCTTCATTTGTTTTTGTTTCAAACCACATATGTTGGATAGCATCTAACTTCCCTTCATCTCTCAATCTTAAGAAAGTTGGCATCATCGGCACCTGCTTTCTATACCCAACATCCTTGTATTTGGTTAATTCGGGAAAATCATTTCTAAGGTATAAAAATTGTTTATTCCTGATGGCTCTTATCCTGTCTGTATACTCATCAAAACGGTCTGATGTTCCTAAAACATAATCTCTTTTATCTGTTTGATAAGCCCCTAAAAATGCTTTCCCTTCCATATACAGGGGAGGCTCAACGCCTGCCAGACTCAACACCGTTGGCGCTAAATCCACAAAAGAGATCATACGATCCGTACGCCCGCTATTGGTTTTAATCCCTTTAACCATAAACGGTACTTTTAGCCCGGAATCATAAATTTCGCGTTTCTGTCTTGGCAAGGGTCCACCATGATCACTATAAAAGAAAATAATGGTATTATCGTACAGCCCGTCCTCTTTCAATTGTTTGATAAAAGCACCTACTTCGGCATCCATCAACTCAATATTACTGTAATGCCTCGCTATAGTTTCGCGAGTAGCGTCATTATCCGGAAAATACGGCGGTACAGGAACGGTTTTCGGGTCAACAGTTAATGGTAAATCGCTTTTTTTCCATAGTTGACTTTCGTGCGTGGTGCCAATGTTAAAAACCGAAAAGAATGGTTTATCCTTTGGTGCGTGCCTCCAATGTGATTTACTATTATTTTCGTCCCAAGCCGTGACAGGAGCTGCGAACTGATAATCGGTCTTTTGATTATTCGTACAGTAGTAGCCTGCAGCGCGCATATATTCGGTAAAACACTTCACATATTCAGGAATAACCGCGGCATACTGTCGAATCGGATTTCCTGAAATATCATTTCTATCTACATGGTCTGCATAAGAACGCTTTCCCCAAGACATGACATCCTGCCCAGTTCGCATATGCATGGTACCAATACTGGTTGGATACATACCTGTAATTATAGAAGAACGGGTTGGCGCACATACACCAACAACGGCAAAGGCATTATCAAAGACAAGACTTTCCGTAGCCAGCTTATCCAGATTAGGGGTTTTAGCTGTTTGATCGCCATAAAATGACAGTGTCGGACTAATATCCTCTGTAACGATCCATAGTATGTTCGGTTGTTTTTTTAATTCTACTTTTTTCTCCTGGGATTGACAGGATATTAAGGTCATTAAGCTAACCAATAGATATATATGCTTTATCATTTTATACAATTAAATTGTTGGTTCTCCTTTTAAGTATCCCAATGACATCAAAAAAGCATCTGTTTTCCTCAATGTATCAATAAAGTACTCTCCCTTGTTAAAGAATGAATGTTCTGCTCCTTCGTACAAAAATAGATCGCATCTGCTTCCTATAGCTTTCATCTTCTTTTCATAGAGTTTAGATGATGCCACTGGAGTGGTTTTGTCGTTGGTTCCAAAAAACACGATGGTTGGAGGAGCACCTTTGGTAATATTATGTAATGGTGAAATCTTTTGATAACGGCCATTCATTCTTGCATAGCCGTACCCATTTTTGCTATTATCGTATACGGGATTAAATAAAACTAAGGCATTAGGCTTCGAACTTATACTTAAATCCTCATTTCTACTTTCCAAACCGTCTATATTTCCACATGCGGCTGCCAAGTGCCCTCCAGCCGATCCGCCACCTGAAGCTATCATATCTGGGTTTATGGATAAGTCCTTGGCATGTTTTCTAACATATCGAATAGCCGACTTGGCATCTTCAACAGCATCAAAAGGCGTTGTTCCATGAACATTTCTAAGCCTATATTCCACAGAAATGGCGATCATACCCCTAGAAGCCAGGTACCTCGACTGCCGTTGAAAGGCTTTATAATTACCTCCATTCCATCCGCCACCATGAAAAAACACAATGCAATTATATATTTTGTTTTTATTGAAATTTTGAGGTCTATAAATATGTAAATGCAATTTTATCGTATCAACCGATTTGTATACTATGGCTTCTGGTTGTATCTCTGGTATGGAAGTTTGTGCATATGAAATGCATCCCAAAAAGTTTATCCAAATTATCAAGAACACTCTCATTATTTATGTTTATTAAAAATTAGCTTTCCAATTATCTAGCTTTTTTAGCAAAGCTTGGACTAATTTTGGTTTTTTGTTAATTAAATTATACTGTTCAGAAGGATCTTCAGTTATGTTATATAACTCTGTTTTCCCTTCTTCATACCAATTAATTAATTTGTAATCCCCTACTCTTATCGCAGAAGACTTTGTGTCTCCTGTATTGATCGGGCGTGCTTTTGAGGAGTGCCAAAATACAGTTCTGTTATTCCATTGCGCTTTATTCTTGAGTACAGGAAGAAAACTTTTACCATCTGTTTGTAAAGATTTCCCTGAAATCACATCGAGTAAAGTAGGGAATACATCCATTAGCATGACAATTGATTTATTGTCTATTCCCGGCCGAAAGTGATCCCTCCATTTTACAAACAAGGGCACTTTAATGCCGCCGTCGTACAACCACCCCTTACCAGCCCGAAGCGGATAATTAGATGTTGCTAATTGACGCTTGTTAGTACCATCGTTTGATAAACCGCCATGATCGGATGACAGTACCACCATGGTATTATCTTCTAAACCCAATGTTTTTAGGAGCTGAAGTAACCGCCCTACATTAGCATCCATATTTTCCACCATAGCAGCATAAGTGGCATTATCCTGACGCATTTTGGTTCGACCGGTTCCTTCCAAAATGTATTCAGGATGATCGCCATAATCGAAGGTGTTGATTTCTTGTCTGTTGCGTTTAATATCGTCTTCTTTGGCTTCTAATGGCTGATGTACGGCATAAAATGCTAACATTGCCATAAAAGGTTTGCTTTCATCCCTTTCCTGTATATATCTAATAACTTGATCTGTTAGTACATCTGTGAGATAATCACCTTCTTTACTAATCTCTTCTAAATCCTTGATAGGTGCTTTTTTGTTAATCCCTTTGTGTTTTGGTGTGTTAAATGGGTAAATAAAACTAATTGGAGAGCCCGCATGTCCTGCCGCAATACTGGTGTTAAACCCTAAGTCTTTTGGATCTTCTCCTAAATGCCACTTACCAAAGAAAGCCGTTTGATAGCCAGCCGCATTAATGTGTTTAATGAAGTTTTTATTATCGGGTATATTGGTCATTTCAAATCCATCATCGGGAACGTCTCCATTTTGAACGGGATAATTACCTGTCATCATAGCAAAACGGGATGGTACGCAACGTGGATAGTTGGCATAGGCATTTGTAAACCTAACGGATTGGTTTGCTAATGCATCGATATGAGGCGTTTGGTAGATTTTTGAACCATTAAGACTTAAATCGTGATATCCTAAATCATCTACATGAATGATTAAGATATTTGGCTTTTGGATATTGCTTTGTTTGTTTACAGGTTTATTTGTTTTACAGGAAAAAAAAATTACTGGTAATATAAAACCAAACACATAATAGTGCATTATTTGTTTTAAAATTTTCATGGATTACTGGCCTTTAATGCTTTTTGGATACTAAAATACGCTGCAGTAGTTTGAAACTTTTTATTATAGATAGACTGGAAATCACCTGTTCCTTTCTTATGTCTTACTCCCAAATCCCAAAGGTTAAGGGTAACTTCTCCTTGTTCACTTTTCTCAATAAGCAAATCAACTATTTTATCATATAATTTTTTTTGATTTTCCCGTTCGGTCTCTAATTCTTTTTTGAATTTGTCCTTTACAAGATAATCCAACTCTGTAACATGAAACCCCAAATCGTTTGCATGTGCCCAATCAATCAAATTAGCCATTTTTTGGATGGTTACATCCATTTTATCAATAAAGTCCTGTTTTTTAGCTCCTAACTGAATATGCCCTTGCCAACCTATGCCATCTACACGATACCCTTTGGAGCGTAAATACAATACGGTTTCTTTAACTTTATCCCATAATGCATCTTCCATCCCCGCATTTTGATTGTAAACCAATTTAACATTTGGAGCATATTTGGTAGCTAGTGCAAAAGCCTTCGAGATATAAAGCGGATAATCATTTTCATCAAATCCCATTTTTAACCAAGGGTTTTCCCATTGGTCCACTCCATCTTTGGGCCCAAACCAATCACCATTAGCCAAAATAGTTTCGTTAACAACATCCATGTATTTAATACACTTTTCTGCATTAAATCTTTTGGAAACAGCCAATATATACTCTTCCATATTTTTTGTAAGTTCTTCTGCGGTTCTGTCATCGGCCTTTGCCCATTTTGATGCTTGTGGACTCACGGGTGAATGCATACGAACTATCAAATTGTTCTTATTGGCAAAATCAATAAATTCGTTAATTTTTTTCCAATTCCATTTACCAGGCTCTGGATGTATAGCACTTTGCTTGGCTGCATTGGCTGGGGTTAAGTATTTAAAATCCTTAAGAAATAGTTCTTCTTTTATAGTGTTTAGTTCTTCATAATTTAAGGTAGCTCCAACAAGCAATTTGTTTCGCTTTGTTACTCCTCTAGAAGATTGTGCATAAAATTGATTCGTACTATTTACAACCAAAACAAAAAGCACATAAAAAATATATTTCCCAAATCCCCTCATTTTAATCCTTTTGTTTTGATTTTTTATTTGTTTTATTTAAAACATTTAATCGTTCTGGAACCAAATAGTTTTTTTTCCAGTCTTTAAGTAAAGTAAGCATCTGTGCTGCTTTTTCTGGTTCCTCATCGACCAGATTATGGACTTCGGATACATCCTCTTTAAGATTGTAAAGTTCAATTGCTTTATCGTCTAAAAACTGTATCAACTTATAGTCTCCAGAGCGTACAGCTGCTGCTTTACTATCTCCTGTACTATATGGCCTGGCTTTACGGGATATCCAAAATACTGTCCTGTCCGACCATGTGTCTTTACCTTCCAAAACCGATGCATAACTTTTTCCGTCTACACCATTAATTTCTCTATGGATAGCTAAATCTAATAGTGTTGGAAACACATCCATTCCTAAAACGATAGATTCCTTTTCCTGTCGAGGTTTTAATTTCCCTGACCATTTAATGAATAAGGGCACTCTTATTCCTCCTTCGTACAAATGTCCTTTCCCGGCTTTTAAAGGCAAGTTTGTAGTTGCTAAATGACGGAACCCTTTGTTGCCATCATTAGAAAGCCCACCATGATCTGAAGAAAATACAATAATGGTGTTATCATCAATCCCCAGATCCTTTAAGGTTTTTAATAAACGTCCAACATTCTCATCTACATTTTCAACCATACCGGCATAGGCAGGATCATCTTGCCGCATTTTTCTACGCCCCTCTCCTTCTTTAATGTATTCTGGTGTATCACCAAAATTAATAGTTTTTAATTGGGCCTTATTTCGGGCTTCGTCTTCTGCTTTCGCTTCAATCGGAGTATGTACGGCATAATATGCCAGAACGGCTAAAAAAGGTTGGTTTTTAGGGTTTTTCTTTATAAAATCTATCGTAGCATCGGTTAACATATCGGAGGCATAATCACCGGTATGTCCCTCTTCTTCAATGTTAGGCACATGGTATTTTGCTGGTTTTCCATTTTTTTGGGTATTAAACGGATAGAATCGTGACCCCAGCCCCCCGGCTTCACCCGCAGCATATATGTATGAAAAACCAAACTTGTCCGGGTTACTATCCCCTTTTCCTAAATGCCATTTCCCTACATAAGAGGTATTATAGCCTGCACTAACAAATTGCTTTATAAAGTTCTTTTCCTCCGGAAGCCCTCCCAAATGCCCTTTATTTTCGTTTACAGGATAAGTACCTGTCATCATACCATATCGAGATGGGGTACAACGGGGATAACTACTGTAGGCGTTGGTAAAGGCTACCGAGGCTCCTGCCAACTTATCTATATTAGGCGTATTATACAGTACGGATCCCGTGCAGCTTAGATCATGATATCCCAAATCGTCTGTATGGATAATGAGGATATTGGGTTTGTTTTGTGAAAAAACAAAAAACGAGATGCTAAAAGCAAGGAGTAATAAAGGGTATTTCATCTAGAATCTTAATTTAATATCTATATCTTAATACTTTTAGAGCTTATTGCTTGGTTAAATGCCATTTAAGTTTTGACTTCAACTCTCTAACAATGGTTTTATAGGCTTGCTCCTTTACATGATTTTTCGTCTCTAAAGGATCGACCTCATAGTCGTAAAGTTCCCTGCCAATAATATTTTCATCGCTATAAGCCTTAAAACTTCTGTAATCGTTATCATGCCATTCGGTATAGCGATACCGGTCAGTTCTAATACTATATCCCATGCGTTTTCCTCTAGCGTATTGATGGTAGGCATAATCCACGCTTACTGTAGTAGCCGGATCACCGTCCATTAACGGCACTAGTGATTTACCCTCGGTTTGGTTACTTTGAGGCACATTAGCCAATTCAAAGACAGTAGGAAATAAATCCACTAAGTTTACCGGGTGTTGGTCTTTTATATTCTTTGCTACTCCCGAACCTGCGAACATGAACGGAATACGTGTGGCCTGTTCAAAGTTGGAATGTTTACACCATTCGGTGTGATCGCCCAAATGCCAACCATGATCGCCCCAAAGTACAATGATCGTATCATCCAAAATACCTTTGGTTTCTAAAGCATCCAGAAGTTTCCCTATTTGGGCATCTATATAGGAGGTACAAGCCATATACCCGTGAATAAGCTCCCGCTGTTTTGCTTCGGGTAATTTATCCCCAACATTCAAATTGTTATCGATATCGCTAAAGGCTCTTAGTTCACCAAACGAATGGTAAGCTAACTTAGGAGTCCCCTCTGCCAACTCCTGAAATTTGGCCAGCTCTATTTTATCCCTGTCGTATAAGTCCCAGTATTTCTTGGGGGCCACGAACGGTAAGTGTGGTTTTTGATACCCCACACCCAAGAACCATGGTTTTCCGGTAGACTCTAAATCATCCAACTGCTTGAGTGCCGTTTGTGTATAAAGTCCGTCCTGATAGGCTTCATCGCTAACATGAGCATGCTCGGTACTAGGCTTTAAGCGTTTAAATACGTAGGTACGAAGCTTACCGGCTTTTAAACCTTTGGCTTCCCCCTCAGCCTTTAATGCAGCCATTTGTTTTTTGGTTTCCGGATCCTGATAATACTCGAATGCGGCGTCCCCATATTTAGGATCGTAATTTTTAGGTAACTGATGAGGCTGACTCCAGCTTTTACCATCATGACCTGGCGAAGAGGAACCTTTGTGATAGATCTTACCAACTGCTGTTGTTTCATACCCCTGTGATATCAGGTACTCGGGCATGGAGATCAAATCGGGAGCCGATTCTCTAAAATCGGTATGTAAATCCCAAACTCTTGTGCGATCGGGATTGGTTCCTGTCATAACACTGGCCCGCGATGGCCCGCATACCGCATATTGTACATGTGCATTTGTAAAACTAACACCCATTTTAGCTAGTCGATCGAAATTGGGCGTGATCATTTCCGAATGCCCATAATTAGACAGGAGTGGTTTTAGATCATCGACGGCAATAAAAAGAATGTTCTTTTTATCCTTAGCTGACTTAGCGTCTGATGTGGCATTTGCTTGTTGCGCCTTACAGGTATAAAGCGTCAAGCACATTATAATTGCCAGGTATTTAGTTATTCTCATTATTACCGTTTCTGTTTGTTAATACATCCTGCACTGAGGTTTCATCATCTTTTTTATCTACTATAGACCCAAAATCGGCATCCGTAATGGTTCTAAAATCGGCTAAAGACTTATTATTTTCATACTTTATCATTAAGGCTTTCAGTTCTTCTTTTAGTGAACCTATCACGTTGGCATACTGCGGATCATTAATTATATTATGCATTTGATGCGGATCTTTTTCCAGATCGTATAGTTCCCAAACATCAATATTATAATAAAAATGTGCCAAAGTATACTTCTTCGTTCGGATACCATAATGTGGTTGCACATGGTGCCAATACGGAAATTCATAATAATGATAGTACATGCCCTGTTGCCAGTCGTCCGGTGTATTCCCTTCCAATACAGGCTTAAAGCTTCGGCCCTGCATATGTTGCTCTGTTTTTAGATTGGCAAGGTCAAGTAATGTGGGCGCAAAATCAATATTTGTGATGATATCGCTATTTACGCTTCCGGGCTTAATAACCCCGGGGTATTTCATTATAAAAGGCATACGCAACGATTCCTCATAAATAAACCGCTTATCAAAAAAGCCATGATCTCCCAGATAAAATCCTTGATCGGAGGTGAGTACAACCATGGTATTATCTTCCAAATTATTAGCTTCAAGATACTTTAAAACACGTCCTATGTTATCATCAACCGACTTCACACATGCCAGATAATCTTTAATATAGGTTTGGTATCGCCATTTTTTACCTTCTTCATCACTCATCCCTTGCGGTTGCACCACTTCTCCGGGTTTTGCGCCGTAGAACGCCCAGACAATTTTTTCTCTTCCGGTTAAGTTTTCAGGCTCTTTAAACTTCATATCACGACGGGAAAAGTAATCCATGGTCATTTCGGTATCACCGGCGGTTAACTCCCTGCCGGCATAGTCGTCGTTAAAAGTCGATGGATAAGGCATCTCCACATCTTCCCAAAGGTCTTCATATTTTTTATCGGGCTCCCAGGGACGATGGGGTGCTTTATACTGTAAGACCATCATGAAAGGCGCTTCTTTTTTTCTTTCCTTGTCAAGCCAATTAAGTGCAAAGTCAGTACTTAAATTAGTAGCATAACCTTTTTCTTTGACATCCACGCCATTCTCATTATAAACAGGATCCCAATAATGTCCTTGCTGACCCGCCGAATTATGATATTTAAAGACGTTAAAACCTTTGGGTTCGGTTCCCAAGTGCCACTTACCAAACAAGCTTGTCTGGTATCCTTGCTTTTGAAATTCCTGAGGAAAAGTCCATTGACTATCATCAAACTTCCCACCACTTTCATTTTTATAATACCCATTTTTATTACTGTAATTCCCTGTTAAAATAGCCGCTCTGCTCGGACCACAGATAGCGTTAGTACATAACACATCCTGAAACAGCATTCCATCTTGAGCAAGTTTATCGATATTGGGTGTAGGCGCAATATCCTTATATATCCCTCCGTAGGCACTAATGGCTTGCGTGGTTAGATCGTCTGCCATGATATAGATAACATTAGGACGTTCTGCACTAAGCCCTTCAGTACTTTTTTTCTCAGCAATTTTATTTGATTCCTTGCACCCAAATACGAGCAACACACAGGCTAAAACAATATTTATTGTCTTCTTCATTCTCTTATTTGTTTTTATCAATAACAATAGTCTCTTTAACAGAAACGATAGCGGTTTTAAGGTCTTTATCTCTTGAAGAGTTTCCTGTCATAATGGTAAAGTCTCCGGGTTCTACAACAAAATTGTAATCACGGTCATACATCGCCAGGCTTTCAGCAATTATATCTATAGTTACGGTTTTGGATTCTCCTGGTTCCAGTGCCACACGTTTATATCCCTTCAACTCCTTTACTGGTCTGGTAAACGAACTAATATTGTCCCTTATATACAGTTGCACCACTTCTTCTCCCGCAACCTTACCAGTGTTAGTCACATTTACAGTTACTGTGATCTTATCATCAATTCCTGAAAAGGTTTTCTTAGAAAGCCCCGGTTCTGAAAGGTCAAACGTGGTATAACTCAAACCAAAACCAAAGGGATGTAAAGGCACTTTCTTTTCGGTATTGTACTTATGAATATAGGCTGTTGGTTTATGATTATAAACCATCTGTAACTGGCCCACACTGCGAGGAATGGTTAACGGCAATTTACCTGATGGGTTCACCTCACCAAAAATAACCTCTGCTGTAGCCTGCCCTGCAAAAGCACCGCTCTCCCATGTATTGACTACGGCAGAAACACGTTGTTCCAACCAGGGTTCGGCAATGGGACTCCCACTTACATACACCACAATAACCGGTTTTCCTTGTTCTAGGATCTTATCGGCCAGCTTCATTTGATTACCGGACAGCTTCAATGTAGCCCTGTCTATATTTTCTCCGGTTGTTTTTCGTCTCCAGTCATGTCGAAACGAATTTTCTCCTAACACCAAAATACACAGATCTGCCTGATTTGCCATTTGGGCCGCTTTTTCGATATTAGCCTCGGTAATTTCCTTGGATCTATCCCCTGAATCGAAATAATCTATTTTATAACCCTTTTCTTCACCCAAAGCCGTAATGCCTTCAAGCATAGTTATAATATTATCTTCGGGTTGTGGCGAAACCCAGTCTCCCAAAGTAGTTTGGTTATTGGCGTTAGGTCCTGTTATAAAAATGGTCTTACCTTTTCCATTCGCTGATAAAGGCAGGAAATGGTCTTTGTTCGTTTGTAGTACAATGGAGCGTCTTGCCTGTTCCAGTGCTGTTTTTTGATGGGTTTCCGAAAAATTAATCGCTTTCGCTTTTTCCACATCCACAAAGGGGTTTTCAAACAGGCCCAACTTGAATTTAGCTTCTAAAATCTTACGACATGCATATTCCACGCGAGATTTATCTACTTTGCCTTCGTTAACCAGTTCAATTAAAAGCTTGTCGAAAACTGGCCCATGCATATTCATATCCATGCCTGCATTTACTGAAAACTCGATGGCCTGCTTGAAATCTTTTGCCACATGATGCCAAATAGCGATTCTGGATATATCGTTCCAGTCACTTACGTAAAATCCTTGGAATCCCCAACGGTCACGCATCAGATCATTCATCATAAACTTATCCATGTGGCCCGGCGTACCGGCCACTTCATTGTGCGCTGCCATGATGGAAAACACATTAGCTTCTTGTACCGCTCTACGATAAGGTGGTAAGAAAATCTCAAATAAGGTACGTTTAGATACGTCGGTTGGTGATGCATTCAACCCGTTTATTGAAGAGCTTCCTGCAATAAGATGCTTGGCACAGGTAATCACTGTATCATCACCTGTAAAATCATCGGATTGCATCCCTTTAATCGTGGCAACTCCCATGTTACCCACCAAATAAGGGTCTTCTCCAAAAGTCTCCCCTGTTCTTCCCCAACGCGGATCTCTTAGCACATCTATATTTGGAGTAAACGACCAATGCATACCATTAGCTCGCATCTCCAAAGCGGTTTGCCTACTCCCTTCCTTTATCAGTTTATCGTCAAACGTAGCTGCCTGACTTATAGGTGACGGGTAAATAGTTAATCCACTTACCAAACCATTACCATGAATAGCATCAATACCTATTAACAAGGGTATTTTTAAAGGAGCTTCTTTAGCCAGCTTTTGCAATGCATTTGCTTCTTCGGACGTTACCACATGTAAAAAGGAGCCAATTTTCCCTTCTTTCGTAAGTTCTGCAACATCTTTACTAAGCATTCCCGGATAAAATCCTAAGGCATCATTCTTCTCCAAATCGGCCGCAGTAATATTGTTTTCTGCATGCTTCATGTGCTCCAATCCTACATACTGACACATCTGATACACCTTATCTTCTAAGGTCATACGTGACATCAGGTCTTCTATTCTTTTTTCTACAGAAACTGAAGCATCCAAATAAATAGGATGTTCATTATCAGACACCTCTTTAATACCTTCCTTGCAGGAAAATGTAAACAACAATAATCCTGAAACAAGTACACGATTCATATACTTCATAAAGCCGACTATTCGTTTATTAAATTATTCCCAGATAGTTCAGACAACGGTATAGGTAAGAGCATCTCAGACTCAATATTCTCGAAAATAAAATCTCTATTGCCTTCCGAAGTATAAAAATTTACTGCTGCATTATGATGATCGACTTGCTCTTGAAAACGCACTAAACCACGTCTTCTCATATCAAACCATTCATGTCCTTCACCATTCAACTCATATTCGCGTTCTTTCATGATACGCTCTCTAAAAGTCTCCTGATCGGATACTGAGGTAGCATCCCAATCGGCTGGCTCTTGTGTAGTACCTGTACTTGTATTCCTAGCTCTAGACAATACCTGGTTAACGAAAGCATATGCTGTAGATGGCCCATTAATCTCATTTTCAACCTCTGCTCTTAATAGTAACACATCTGCATAACGCATCATGATGTGGTTCTTAATGGTAGTAGTTCCATTGTATGTTAGGTCCTTATACTTATTAAGATGTGCATAAGCGTTATTACCCTTATTAACACGGGGAAATATGTTTACATTACGGTTATTATTCGTTCTGGTGTAATTATTATAAATGTAAGTCTCATTTATCCTTGGGTCTGCAATGGCGTCATCCAAGGTTATTATGTTAGATGCTTTCCCTGCTGGAATAAAGTCATCTCCAGAAAAATCAATTCCAGAATACTGAATGACATGATCGCTGAACATCTCCTTGTTTGGACGGATACGACCAAATGTGGTGGTTCCTTCAGCAACTATTGGATGACTGGCAAGCACCACATCCCTAATGATATCGTTTGTTCTCGTTGCTCCCGTATTTCCATATTGTAATTCAAAAATAGATTCTGAGGTATTTCTGCTACTCACCCCTTCCTTAAACAAGTCTGCATAGGTATTGGTAAGTTCGTACCCTCCATTAGCAATTACATAATCCAATTCAGTTTTTGCTTCTTGCCAGAAATCAGGAATATTAGCCACTGAAATTTCAGATTCCGTTACGGTATTAAATCCTATGGGCTGTACAGAAGCGTCATTCTCTCCAGCCAGCGTTATATACACTTTAGCCAAATAGGCATTCGCAGCATATTTCAATGGTCTGCCTGACATATACTCGCCCCGATCGGGTAAAAGCGCAGTCGCCTTTTTTAAGTCCTCTATAATAAGATTATACAGTTCCTCTTTACTGCTTTTGGCTATGTGAATATCATCTTTGGTAGTTGGCGCTAATCGGATAGGAACTTCCTCAAACATTCTAACCAGATCGAAATACACCACGGCTCTCATGAAATATGCCTGTCCGAGACTTGTTGCCTCATTCTTTAACCCGCTACCTTCAACATTAATAATTACCAAATTGATCTGGTTAATGGTTTGCCACATACCGGCCCAAAGCTTATCCAGATTGATGTTTGTATTGGTTACATCCAGTTTATTAGCATCGTCATTAGCTCCTTGCTTTGACTGGTATTTTCCGGAGTGCGGCCATAATAGTAACCGCATTCGGGCGCCATAATAATCATAGCCCTGTAATTGCGCATACATTCCGTTAATAGCTGTTTCAACACCTTCTTCCGTAGAGAATACCTGCACTTCGGAAAATTTATTTTCGGGAACATCGACCAACTGATCTTCACAACTCATAAAAGATGCCGTTACAAACAGTACAAATAATCCTATTATTTTATTATAGTTTTTCATAGTTCTTAATTTTTAAAATGTAACATTTAAACCGACAGTGAATGTTCTTTGGTTAGGAAAGGATCCTGAATCAATTCCAACACGCAACGGGTCGTAAGCAAAACTGTTTACCTCGGGGTCAAAACCGGAGTAATCTGTTAGTAACCATAAATTTTGCCCTGAAACCGTCAACTTCATACTATCTATAAAGCTGATATCTTTAACAGGAATATTATAGCCTAAGGTTACATAGCTTAATCTTAAAAAGCTACCATCTTCTACCATTCTATCATTAAAGTCTGTCGTATAATTAACCCCTAAACCGCCTACGCCCACGTAGGGATAATTACCATTAGGATTGGTAACCGGATCGAATACATCGGTATAAGCAATGGCTTGTACATTTTTCGTTAAATGATTGGCGTAACCTAACTCAAATAAGTTCGCATTGGCAATATTATTTCCGTATACCCCATTAAAGAGAAAGCTTAAAGAAAGGTTCTTGTATTCAAATGAAGAGCCAAAAGCATAAGTAAAATCGGGATTCGGATTTCCAATAATGGTCTTATCGGCATCGGTGATATCGCCATCACCATTCTGATCCACAAAATACACATCACCCACTCTAAGGTCCGTCCCTCCATATTTTAAAGGTTCTCCATTTGGCGTATTAGTCAAATCTGCATCAGATCTAATAATGCCCCTGGTTTCGAGCCCGTAAAAAAGTCCGATTTCTTCACCTTCAATAAAAATATTGGCCGGTTGCTTAAAGTGTGTCCCCCCGGAAACATTGTTCCCCACAAAGGCCACTACATCCCCCAGGGCACCATAGCTTTGTGGCGGTGTGCCAATAGTTACAACCTTACTCTTGTTTAAAGAGATATTTCCAAAAATATTCCATTTGGTATTAGCATTCCTAATGATGTCGCCGCTTAAAGAAACTTCTACCCCTCTATTCTCGATATCTCCCTGATTGGCCGTTATGAAGCTAAAACCAGATGTAGGTCCAACCGGAACGCGTAGCAACAGATCTGAGCTGGTTTTTAAATAAGTATCAACCGTACCTGTTAATCGTTCATTAAAGAATCCGAAATCCAGACCGGCATTGTATTGCACGGCCGACTCCCATACCAAATCGGGATTGGCCAGGTTTTGTGGTACAACAGCGATTAATGATCCGTTACCATCGGCATCAGCCAAGGCCTCTTCTGTTCTTCCAAATGGTGTTAAAAAGCTGTAAGAAGGTATATTTTGATTACCTACCTCACCGTATCCTAATCTAAGTTTTAGATTTGAAATGGTTTTTTGATTCCGTAGGAACGGTTCATTTATTGCCTGCCAGGCAAAAGAAAAGGCCGGAAAATATCCCCACCGGTTACCTTCGGCAAACTTACTACTACCATCTGCTCTAAAGGTTCCTGTAAACAAATATCGGTTGAACAATGTATAATTTAGACGGCCTATGTAAGACAAGATCGTTGGATATTCACTATCAAGGATCAAAGGTGTATTTACTCCTGCAAATGATATACCATCTGCTCGCAATGATTTGTCCGCGAAATCGGAAGCAGAATAGCGTGTCTTTTGTATGCTGGTCTTATCTATAAGATAACCAACGGTAGCATTCACTTTATGATTCTTGTTAAAGGTCTTTCTATACATTAAAGTATTATCAATGTTATAACGGAACCTGTTTAAGGTTCCAATACCAGCAATTCCGTTTGGTGCTGCTCCTTTAAATAGTGCTGTCCCGTACCAAAAACTACGTTCCTTCTTTCTGTAATCTCCTCCAAAACGGAAGCGGTAGGTAAGTGATTTAGATATTTTGTAATCCAGATTCAATGACCCCAGTAATCGTATTTCTGTAGCATCATCGTCATAATCGCTTGCCCATGCCCTTGGTCCATCCAAAAGATCTTCCACATCACCATTATCCAAATTATTATCCGAAAAGTTTAAAATAGGTGCAGCCAACAAGACCTGACGTACCATGCTGGTATTGGTACTTCCGTTTTCATCTGTTCCTTTGGATGAATTCAGTTCTGTATAAGTTGTTGCTATTTTAGTTGTTAAAGTTATGCGGTCTGTAAGATCCTGATTTACATTTAAATTAAAATCAATGGATTTGGCCAAAGCATTAGGAAAGGATCCCTGGTTACTAAGCATCCCTCCGGAGATATAATAATTTCCTTTGTCCCCACCACCGGAGATGGATAATCTATTTCTTTTTGTGATCGGGTTTCTATAAGTATCCTCTCCCCAATGTATACCCTCTATTTGCGTCGGTGTATCACCAGTCGTAAAAATCGTCCCATTAGGATTGATCGTATAACGGGGCTCTTGACCCAAGGTCTCCCTTACATCATTTTGATAGTTGGCATAACTTTCGGTATCCAACACGTCAATATCTCTAACAACACTTCCTGTACTTACGGAACTGGTAAAATTAAATTTAGCTTTACCTGTTTTACCCTTTTTAGTTGTTATGATTATAACGCCATTGGCTGCTCTGGATCCATAGATCGCGGTTGCTGAAGCATCTTTCAACACCTCAACACTTTCAATATCCTGAGGGTTAACCCCGGAAATCCCTCCCTGTTGTGACGCATACCCACTAATTGGATTGTCGGTATCTTCAGTTGCCGTATCCATTATAATACCGTCAACCACATATAAAGGTTCTGAGTTGCCTGTTAAACTACTTGTTCCACGAATTTTTATAGAGACCGATGCTCCTGGTTCCGAGCCATTGGCACTGACCTGCACCCCAGCTGCACGTCCTCTTATAAGGTTTTCTATTCCATTGGATTGCTCTGCTACTTCTGCAGTCGGTTTGATAGAGGTTACAGCGCCTGTTAGGTCCTTTTTATTAACAGATCCGTATCCGATAACCACTACCTCATCCAGGGTCTCCTGATCGGATTCTAAAACGATATTGACCGTGGTTTGATTTGTTATGGTGATCTCTTGGGTCACAAACCCCAAAAAACTAACTTTTAAAACTGCGGGTGTAGCATCCACGTCAATTGTAAAAGTCCCATCAAAATCTGTAACGGCCCCCTTAGTCGTTCCTTTAATAATAATTGAAGCTCCGGGTAATGGCAGATTTTGATCGTCGGTGACCGTCCCCTTTACTGTTTGTTGCGCTAATAGAACAACAGGTGTTAAAAATAGAATTAGTAAAAATTTAATCTGTTTCATGTCAATGCTTAAATTAGTTTTGATTAGTTATTGCTAAGTTATCTAACAACCATTCTCAAGGGGTATCAAAAAACATCACAAAAGGTTCGTTAATCATCAAAACACTCAAAACCAACCAATTAACCAAAGCACCTCCACTATATTTAATGTAAAAATGACACACCATTTTTTACGATCCACAATCCGGAAGTCAAAAACAATACGTTTAATAGGTCTAATTTTGCTTAAGACTATCTAAAAATCCACTGGGGGTCATTTTATAAAACTTCTTAAAAGAGGTACTAAAATATTTGGGGTTTGAAAAACCGGAACGATAGGCTACTTCTTTAATACTGCACTCGCCTTCGATTAAAAGTTTTTTAGCAAATTTTAGTTTGGTATGAATGATAAAATCCTGAGGTGATAGATCGACAAGGTTTTTTAGTTTCATATATAAAGAGGTTCTGCTCATACTGAAACATCCGGACAGGTCGTGCACGGAAAAAGATTCGTTCTCAATATTTTCTATAACCGTATTCTCCAAATTCTCGAGAAATTCCTGATCATTCTTATTTCGAAATAACAAGGCATTATCGGCTTCATTGTCATGAATATATTTTTCACGAAGTTGTTTCTGCCACTTTAACGTATTGATCATTTTAGCCAATAAAAACTTAATATCTATTGGTTTTTCAATGTATTCGGATATGCCGGTTTCAATGCTTTCTAGTTTTTGTGCTGAATTTTGCAATACGGTTAGCATGAATACAGGGATATGGTTAAGATTGATATCTTCCTTTAGCCTCCTGGCCATTTGCATACCATCCATTTCGGGCATAATCAGGTCCGTTAAAATCATATCCGGAAAAACCTGTAATGCCATGTCCAGTCCTTCCTTACCATTACTGGCTTCGAACACCTGAAAATACACACCTAAGGTATTCACCAATACCTCCCGTAATTCGTCATTATCCTCTACTATTAATATCTTACTATCGCTAAATGCATCCAATTCTGAACGATCTTCGTTTTCTACTTCTAATTCCTTAACAGCGCCGTCCTTAGAAAATATTTTTTTATCGTACTCAAACTTTAAGTTTTTTAATACTACTGTAAATGTGGTTCCTTTATTCTCTTCACTTGAAAAACTTATGAAGCCTCCTGTTTTTTCCAAAAGCTTTTTAATCATCATAAGGCCTAAGCCTGTACCCGGACGTTGACTGTTAATAACGTTTCTGGCCCGGTAATAACGTTTAAGTATAAACTTTTGCTGATCTTTTGGAATACCAATACCTTCATCGATAACCTCTATCTTTAGTTCCCTCATATTTGTTTTGGACAAATTGACGGTAATGGTCCCATTATCCAAAGAATATTTAATGGCATTGGAAATTAGGTTTAGAATGATCTTATCCAGACTGTCCTTATCGAAATAAAATGAAGCATCATGCCACTCAATATTTACTACAATTTTTAAGTTTCGCTGTCCGGTTAAAGGCTGAAAATTATGAATACGTTTCTTGATATACCTATCGAGGTTGATCTCGGAAATGTCTATGGATAAGTTATCTTCGGAAGTTACTTTTTGAAAGTTCAGCATCTGTTCAAAAAGCGAATTAATACGCTTAACCGTAGTCTTTATTCTTTTCTTCGAGTCTTCACCGGTCCCTACATTTTCCGTAATATTATCCAGAGACGAAATTAAAATGGTTAAAGGCGTTTTAATTTCATGGGTAATATTATTAAAGAAGTCAATCTGTTCATCCGCATTCTTTTTCTTTACAATAACACTGGTAAAATGCACAATGGCCAATATAATAAACACCAATCCAATAGCATAAAGTACAAAAGCGGTATTGGTAGCCCACCAGGGCGATAATACTGTTATGGCGATATGTCTTTCTTCTCCCGGAATGCCATATTTATTGAAAGCTTTCACTTTAAATGTATAGGTATCCGGATTCAAATTAGTATAAGCGGCATAGTTTGAGAAATCTGGTTCTGACCAATCGCTATCAAATCCTTCTAATTTATAGGCGTATTTAATTTTGGACGCAGCATTATGCTGTATTCCTGTAAAATCAATCTCCACAGAATTTTCACTATGCTTTAAAACAACGGCATCGGTTACATTAATATGTTTTTTTAAGGGACCTTCTCCAGGTTTTACGGATTTATTGAACAATTTAAAAGCATCAAAAACGATCTTAGGCCTGTAATCATCCCCTTTTATAGCATTTGGATTAAACATCGTCACCCCATTAACCCCTCCAAAAGTAAATAAGCTGTCATTAAGTTTTCTGTAACTACCATAATTAAATTCCGTACTGGCCAGACCATCTCCTTTACTGTCAAAAACATTAATTATTGTATCGTTCTTGTTGAATATCACATTCACTAAGCCCTTAGTAGTACTCGCCCAAATGCTGGAGTCGGAAGCCGCTACAATACCTTGTACAATATCTGAGGGCATTCCGGAGTACATGGTTAGTTTCCTAACAGTTTCGTTTTTGGGATTATAGAATACCAAGCCTTCTCCATTAGTAGCAAGTACCAGCTGGTTCGTATTTGTTTCTGAAACAGCATTAACAGTAGAATAGGCCAATGTATTAACTCCCGGTTTTAAGGGATCTATTAGCCCGAATACTTTGGTTTCATGATTAATCTTATAAACACCAAAACGTCCTGAGGCCAATATATCTCCAGCTTCCGTTTCATAAATCGATCTCACATACTGAATGGGGTACGATTCTAAGGTATTCGTATGATTTATTACGGCCAGATTCCCATCAATACCTCCTAACCAAATGTTACCCTTCGAATCCTTATGAATCACATATACTTTTTTAACCAGATCGGCATCCTTGACGAAATCAGGATTAAAATCCACACTTTGCAGCGTATTAATATTTATCTTAAATAACCCATTATTATAAGTTCCCACCCACATAAATGCATTATCCGGCTCGAGTGCCATGACAATATCCTGAATTTCCTCTTTTTGTTTTGATAAATTGGGAATATGAGACCATTTATTGATTTTTCTATGCCATATACTCACTCCCTTTTTCGTTCCAAACCATAAGTTTTTATTAGCATCTTCGGCTATCGCCCTTGTGAAATTGGAAACAATACTATTCTTATCATTAAAGCGATGTTGAATATTAAAAAAAGGTAACCGATTTGAATCAAAGTAGTTGATCCCTCCTCCATAGGTTGCAATCCATAAAATATTTTCTTTTCCCAGTAAAATATCATAAATCCCATTACTTGATAAGGCATTCTGATTGTTAGCATCTTCTTTAAAATGACCAATAACCGAATAAGATCTATCCATCTGATACAAACCACTCCCATCGGTAGCCATATAAATACCTTGAGATTTATTTTTAATAACATCTGTTATAGGATACTGGATCTTGACGTTTAAATGTAAAGGGATAGCTTCTTTCAGATCCGTGTCCAACTTAAATAGCCCACCTGATTTGGTTCCTACAATAACTTCGTTGTCTATACTGGTTATCAAACTTATATTACTCTGATCCTTATCAGTACTGATCTCCTGTAACGTATCCTCATCAGGGCTATGCACAAACAGTCCCTTGTTGGTTCCAAAAATGATCTTATCGTCGTAAGGTTTTACCGCCTGAATATTAGTAACACTTATTACTCTAACCAGCTCTTTTGAAACACCATCTGCCTTACATTTCCATACCCCATTATAGCCTCCTACCCAGATATTGCCTTGGTTATCCTCTGCTATACTACTAATTAAAGAAGGGTTTATGTCTCCATCGCTTTTAACGGATTTGAACACATCGAGGTTGGCATCATACACACATACCCCCTTTTCAAGTCCTATCCAAACCTGCTGCTTTGAATCAACAAATATTTCGGTTGTCCGATTATTGAACAATTCCGGTAAACCGTTGTAAGTATTATAAATTCTATAGAACTTTGAATTGTGCTTTAAGACACCTTCTTCGGAGGCAATCCACAGATTACCAATAGTATCCTGAGCCACTGCATAGGTAATGCTTTGCGTTGACACATTTTCACCTTTTAGTTGCTGAAAAACAACATTAGTCTGTGAAAAAGAGACCTTAAAAATCAGGACGCTAATGAAGCTCCATATAAAAATTCTAGCTTTCAATATTGCTATTATTAATTTGATTTAAGTTAAATTTAATAAAAACAGCATACACTTACCCACTAATTTTAAATTTTCACTTTTGAATTTGAGTAAATGCAGTATGTCTGTCAGTAATAACAAATCCGACAAATAAGTTAAATTACTTTCTTTTCAATTTAATTTGTTATTTGAGCTCCAAAGGGTCATTTACACAAAACTAGGCTGTAATATCGAAGAAAAGGTTTGCTAATAGTTTGTTCTGGGGTAAAAAATCGTCAAATAGGAGAATGGAACAGTATTTTAAATGAATTCTAACCTGCTGAAGGATTTGTTAAGTATGCTTCGGTCGTTAACTTCCAACCACCTATCCAAAATGGTGGCATAAACGGATCTAAAATCAACACTATACTGTAAATCGCCGTTAGTATCCAAATGTAAGAGGTCGGGATCTTCATTATAGAATCCCGGCTTGTTAAGGTGTTTCCCAATAACAAAAACATTATTGGCAGCACCGTGATCGGTGCCAATAGCTGCATTTTGTTTTAATCGGCGACCAAACTCCGAAAAGGTTAAAATTAAAGTGTCCTTAAAAGTATTGCCCTGTTCCAGATCTTTTATGAATACTTCTATACCAGAGCTAAACACATCTAACAACCTGCTTTGCTTATTCAATTGACCGGCATGGGTATCAAAGCCTCCCATAGAAATATAATAGACTTTACTTTCCAAGCCTGAATTAATAAACTCTGCAGTTGTTTTTAACTGATTCCCAAAGGGGTTATTGGGATATTCCTGATGGGTGTTATATGTTTTTGAGGTCTCATAGATATATTTGGCTGAGGATTTAGCCGCAATCATGGTCTTGTACAAATACCCCAGATTATGCTCGCTTAAATGGGTATCTGTTTGAGATGCCAGTATTTTTTCGAAATACGGGGTTCTCGTATTATTATATAAAATAGCTGGGTTCTTAGTGGCTATTCCGTTAAGCTTTTCTCCTTTTAGAATAAATGAAAGGCTATCGTCTATCTCAACACCTCCATAACTATGCTTCGCGTAAAGATCCAAATAGCGTCCCAACCACCCTGTAGAAAGGTATTCATTATGATCGCTTGCAGTTTGCCAAATATCTGTCGACCTAAAATGCGAACGGTTTGGGTTAGGATATCCAACATTATTTATAACCGCAAGAAAGCCTTTATCGTATATTTTTTTTAATGGCAATAGTTTATTATGAAATCCCAAGTCATCAGTGACTTTTATAAGCTGTTGCTTGGGAATCGCTATTTGTGGTCGGTTTTTATAATAGATATCATTGGTGTATGGAATAATGGTATTTAATCCGTCGTTACCTCCTGCCAACTGAATAATAACCAACTTTTTATGCCCCATCGCCATATTTGTTACCGACTCAAAAGCCTTAACAAAACTTGGTACTAAACATAAACTACTTGCCAGTGTGCCATGTTTAATAAAATCACGTCTTTTCATAACTGTACATTTAACAAAGTTGATATTCAGGTATAGACATGAGTTGGATACAATAGTCTCGTTTATCCGTAATTTCCAGACCTGACATGAAGTGCTCCGTATCTTTATCTACTTGAGCTATAATTAAAAGCTCCTTTAATGCCTCAAAAGAAACTTCCTCACATTTGGAATCGAAAACATCCCAGGACTTTGTAGTCTTGATAAATCTCTTTCTATTTGACTTTTCTTTATAAAAGGCTTCAAAATCATCTTCAAACTCTCCTTTTATGTCCATATCAATAATGGCATCATTCAAAAGGATGGAGGCTAATTTGAGTCTTAACATCAATGTATTGGGGTCGATCCAACTCTTATTCCCTTTCCATCCCGCAACATTTGGAGGGTACAGTAATACCTGTCCCATAAGTTTCTGTAAATAGATAAGCTGTCGATTTTGAAGATAGGTAACGGGTACTACTCTTTGGATACCTACCAATAATTCTACAGGAGACTTGATCTTGGATCCGATGTGCTTTTCTTCATAAAACCAATCTCTAGTAAAAAGGTATTCCATAAGGTTCTTAATATCATAGTCCCCATAGAATCTATTGGCCAGCTCCTCAACATGGGATTTATCGATTTCGGGGTTTACAAAATACCTATACAGTTTTTCACAAATAAATCGGGCACATTGTTTTTGCTCTAAAATAATATCTATAATATCATCGCCATTAAAGTTTCCCCGCTTACCAAAAACACTTTCTCTCCATTATCATGCTTAAATGGTCGGAGGAAAAAATCACCATTCAATCTAAACGACCAGCCGGTAAAGGCTCTTGCAGCTTCCTTAATATCCTTTTCTGTATAGTTCCCCACTCCCAGAGTAAACAACTCCATTAACTCACGAGCAAAATTTTCATTAGGACTTTCCTTTACATTCTGCCTGTTATTTAAATATTTACTCATTGAAGCCGATTGCGCTACCTCTTTTACCAAATCCCTAAAGTTTCCAAGGGCATTGTCTCTCAAGAGATTGTTATAGAGCTGCATATGCCATATGTTGTTATCTCTGCAAACAAAGACATTAGCCCAAAACAGCGTCATTTTTTCAGCTAGTAAGGTATTCGTTTTGGTTAGCCTTTGTATCCACGCTACGTTAAAGTCAACTAATTTCTTTCGACTTTTGGATACCAGCCCCTTTATCGATTCAGCTGTTTCTTTCTTTTTAAGCTGACGGTATTCTAAATTCATCAGCGATTCAAACTCAGAAAGATCGATCGTTAACGGCTTGACATTACTACTATGAGCGATCAATTGACTCACTACCTCTTCCTTTGATTTTAAAGATAGGTTTTTCAGGGTTTGAGCATCTGCTCCGAACCCTACTCTTAAATAAAGGTGCTGAATGTGTCTTGCCTCCATCTTTTACAGTTTACCACCGAATTATAGTATAGAGACTTCAAAATGTAATAAAAGTTTAATCTACCCTTAGGATATTAAGGCCCTCAAACTCTACTTGATGCATTATTTTTCTTTTCTTCTAGAATTTTAAAGTATCATGGATTTTCCATTTGGAACGTAGCCATCAATGGATAGTGATCTGAAAGTTTCTCAGGAGCCCCGGAATTAAATACCTCAACCTTTACGCATGACTTTGATAAAATAGGACTTGTAAAAATATAATCGATGCGTTGTTTTTGCTGATCGATTTTCTCCCTACTACGATCGGGACTTACAAGAATAGGCGTAGGGAACGTATATCGTTCATCAATAGATACAAAGTCTTTGGTCACATCTATGGCTGGTAAGGAAATAAAATGTGAGATAACTGCATAGTCGTAAGCTCCTAAACGTAAATTAGAATACTTAGCATCTTTACTATCCTGGTATTGCTCCAATAACGTTTTATTTTGCTTTAATAATGATTCATCAAATGGTGAATGTGCGTTAAAATCACCTAGAATAACATAATTATCGCCACCATGTAATGTTATCCTATCGGCTATGTTATAAGCCTCTTTGAGTCTAAAGTCACTATCGGCTGGGGATAGATGCACCACAAAAAAGTCTGTACCAAAGGTTTCACAATGTAACATGCCATGCCAAAACCCTTCAAGTATACTCTGTTTAAGGGTAATTGGCTGCTTTGAGGTAATCCCAACTGGATATCCCTTCGACTTCAATATTTTCACATACGGATGCCCCCATGTTTTCGCATCGGCCTTAAGTTTTTCTTCATCATATCCACATAACTCCTGTAAGGCCAGTACATCTGGATCTTTTTCATTTATCCAAGCAGTCCATGCCGCTTTTCGTTCCGTATCCTTCCCCCAATCAAATCCATTCCAAATATTATAGGTCATTACTTTTAAGGTCGATACGTCTTTCTGGGAATACCCAAATGACACATTAAAAATTAAAACAAGCAATAAACTATAAAACTTGTGATTCATTAATACAAAGGTGTTATTGATTCATAAAAAGTCCCTGCCAACGAAGTTAGCTATTTATATATAATTTGAACAGAGCTAAACGAAAAAGTTTAACGAATTGGGCATCTATTGTTCTTTATCGATCACCCCTAAAGCCAGACGGATTTTAAAATAATCTACCGATTCATTAAAATATTCGAAATACGGTCGCAAAGCATTAGGTGATCCCAAAGCTATTTTTGCCTTTCTAACGGCTTCTACCTCACTTTTGGAAATAAAATCGAAGATGTTAATAGCTTTACCATCACTGTATAATTTGGATATATGAGAATAGATGGTTTGGGATTTTAATTTTCGTTGGGATGAAATCTCATCGATACTCAATCCCTGCTTATAAAGCTCGTAAGTGACCAAGTGGGTATCTGTTTTTTTAGGCTTCTTTACCTTAGCCCCTATGAAATCTAAAATCTCGGCAATAAATACATCGCCGTACACCTCTAACTTTCGTTGCCCTACTCCATTAATATTTAAAAAGTCTGCTTCACTCATTGGCCGCTCCCGCTCAATTTCCTTGAGGGTTGCATCACTAAACACCAAGTAAGCAGGGATTCCTTCTTCTAAAGCTATATTATAGCGCAACTGACGCAAACGCTCGAACAGGGTATTTACTTTTGTGCGTTTTGGCTGTTTTTCTTTTTCTGCTATTTTCTTGATCTCATTGTAATCCACTGGTTTGGTTAAAGCTACTTTAGCCCCTTCGAACAGGACTTTTTTTGAAAATTCGGTTAACTGCAAGGCATTATGCTTATGAAAAGCAATTTCACAATAGCCTTGGTTTATAAGCTGAATAATGTATTGCTGCCAATCTTTCCAAGCAATATCGCTTCCAATACCAAAAGTCTTTAAATCTGTATAACCTTTTTCCATAACAGCAGCATTATGGGCGCCTCTTAATACGTCAATTACCATCCCTGAAGCTTCAGAACCTTTTAAGCGATAAATAGCCGAGAGTATCTTTTGAGCGATAATGGTACCATCAAAGAACTGTGGCGGGTTTTTACAAACATCACAATTACCACAGTTTGCTTCTAATAGTTCGCCAAAGTAGCCCAACAAAATTTTACGACGACAGGTAGTAGCTTCTGTAAATTGCTGCATGCGTTCCAACTTGGCAATTTGAACCGCTTCATTGGAGGCTCCTCTGGCAAAATTACGCAGTTGGATTACATCGGCGTAACTATGAAACAATAAGGCATTGGCCTTTAAACCATCCCGTCCAGAACGCCCTATTTCCTGATAATAGCCTTCGATGTTCTTGGGTAAATTATAGTGAATTACCCAACGCACATTAGACTTATCGATTCCCATTCCAAACGCAACAGTCGCACATACAATTTGTGTTTTGTCAAAAATAAAATCCTCTTGTACCTTGCTACGCTCTTCGTAATTTAACCCTGCATGGTAAGAAGCGGCATTAACGCCGTTGGTCTTTAACTTTTTTGCTACTTGCTCCGTAGCCTTTCTACTTAAGCAATAAATGATACCAGATTCGTTAGGCCTTTTGTTGATAAATCTTATTATTTGCGTTAACCTGTTATTTGCCGGACGTACTTCCAACTCTATATTCTTTCTATCGAAAGAAGCTATAAACTGCTTGGCCCGTGGTATTTTTAATTGCTGTAGAATATCTTCTCGTGTTGCTTTATCTGCAGTAGCAGTCAAGGCTATTACGGGTGTATTGGGTAAAGAGGCTTTAAGAAACCCCAATTGTTGGTACGATGGTCTAAAATCATGTCCCCAGGAAGAAATACAGTGTGCTTCGTCGATGGCGATGCAGCTAATGTTCTTTTCATTTAAAACATAGTGTACTCCTTGTAAACTTTCTGGTGCTACGTATAGCAACTTTAATTTGCCCGTGGCAACTTGTTCGATAATGTCTTGTTGCGTACCACTGCTTTGACTGCTGTTAAAAAAGGCTGCCGCGATCCCATTTGCTTTTAAACCATCTACCTGATCCTTCATTAAGGCTATAAGAGGAGAAACAACTAAAGTTACCCCTTCTAACAATAAGGATGGTAATTGGTAGCAAATGGATTTACCACCACCAGTCGGCATGACAACCAAACAGTCGTTCTTGTTTACAACCGCTTCTACGATGTCCTGCTGATCGCCACGAAAACTATCGTAACCGAAATATTTTTTTAAGGTAGTTAAGTAGGATTGATGGGGCTTTAGAGTCATAAAACTATTGGTTACCTATTATGCTAACTACCATTCCCTTTTCTTGTTAAGGGCTTCTTGTTCTTCAAGCTCTTTTTGTGAAATAACCTTTAAAAAGGACGGGTGTTGTTCTATGGCAAACTCTATCTTTTTTACGATCTCTTCCGTAGTCTCGTTATCGTAATCAATCTGCAAAGGTTCTTTAATTTCAAAAGATTGCAGGATATTCTTTTTCTTAATTCGCAACCCTTTTTTATCGAACGACCGTCTAAAACCATCAATAACGATAGGTACAACTATCGGCTTATAACGTTTAATAATATGCGCTGTTCCTTTCCTGATTGGTTTAAAAGGAGTTGTGGTTCCTTGTGGAAATGTAATAACCCAACCGTCGTCAAGAGCTTTACCTATATTGGAGATGTCACTCATTCGCACCTGTCTATTAACGTCTTTTCCATCGGATCGCCAAGTGCGCTCAATACTAACAGATCCTACATAAGCCAATATTTTTGGCAACAAACCGGCTTTCATGGTTTCCTTTGCCGCTACATAATAAATATTCAACTTCGGATGCCATAAATACCCAACATTCTTAATAGAATCTACACGACCACTTAAACTCGCATTGAACACATGAAACATGGCCACTACATCTGCGAAATAGGTTTGATGATTGGATATAAAAAGCACATTGGTATCTGGCAAATCTTTTATTATTTCCGAGCCATCAATTTGCAATTCATTAAATCCTCTAAAACGCTGATGCGTAAGTCCTCCTAAAATTCTGATCAGCCATTTTTTAATGAATAGTATATGCCCAAATGGATTTCTCTTAAATAATCCCATAAATCTCGCCGCTGTTTGGTTAGTTCCACAAATGTAATAAATATGAAAAATCTAGAAGGCTTGTTTTAACAAGTCTTTAATTTCACTTAGTATCATTGCTGTCGCCCCCCAAACCACATGTCCATTTAAATGAAATGCAGGCACCTCTACATCAACACTATACGAAGTTTTTACACGTTTGGTAATTAAGCGTTCGTGCTCCAAAAAATGTTCTAATGGTATTTCTAAAACCGCTTCTACTTCGTCCTCTTGTCTAAAAAATCGGGGGACATCCTTTAAGATGCCCATAAATGGATATACAAAAAAATTACTTGGAGGGATATAAACTTCTGTAAGCTCCTTAATTACCATAATTTGATTTTCTGGAACACCTACTTCTTCATACGTTTCCCTAACTGCTGTTGCCTGTATAGAAATATCCTGTTCCTCCAATTTTCCTCCCGGAAAACCAATTTGGGCAGAATGAACGCCTTCATAAGTTTTACGAAGTATCAGAACAAATCTGGTTTGTTTATTAGAATCGGGATAAAACAACGCTAAAACACCTGCTCTCCTTGCTTTATGAGTCTCCTTTTGATGATGTTTAAGCAGCTCTCTTCGAAACGGAGGAACCATTTTATAGTGTGATACTTCGCCGGGAAGCTGTATATTTTTTATTTTTGGTAACGATTTTAAAAATTCATTGAAGTCCATATTTGTGAGTACTCTTTATGGCTTTTAATCATTAAACTATTGAATTAATGCAACTCAAATACATTTTTTTCCTTTGTATACTGTTTTTAAACTGTGAAGATAAACAATCCAATAAAAAGAAAAACCTAAAATCTAAAACACCAACAAAAACAACAGTTGTAAAAAAAGAGCCTATTCATGACTCTATTACTGAGCCAAACAGGGAGTTTCCGCGCCTTGACTCTAAAAATGCCATGGAGTTCTTTTTGGAATATGAAAAACACAATAAAGAAAACAAAGTACGCCTTACCACCGATTTTGGTATTATAGAAATACTTTTATTTAACGAAACAAAGTTTCACCGTGCCAATTTTATCTTTTTAACAAAGCAAAAGTACTTTAACGGCACACAGTTTTACAGGGTTATTAACAACTTTGTTGTTCAGGCTGGTAATGGCGACGATAAAAAGACTTCGGTTAAACGCACGCATATTGGAAAATACTTACTCCCAACAGATACTAACAGAGGGTTTAAACACGATCGAGGCGTTCTTTCGATGCCTAGTAGTGAAATTGATAATCCCCATAAATTGGCATCGCCTTATGAGTTTTTTATTGTACAACAAAAAGGCGGCGCACACTTTTTAGATGGCGACTACACTATTTTTGGGAAAGTAACCAGAGGCATGGACGTGGTTGATAAGATAGCTGCTGTTAAAACAGACGATGCCGACTGGCCCTTAAAGAATGTCTATATAAAAACTGTTGAGATCATAGAATAGGGATTTCTTCAAACGATCTATTTCTTATAAAAATCACTCCCTTGCATTAAAGTGTCATAGATTGGGCGCAAATTGAAAGTTTGCTTTACCACGAATACACAAATAGTTTTCTAATTCAGACCGCTTTGATTGATGTATTCATGACGCATATAAAATTCTTAGAAACTAAGGCAAGAGTTTGGAAGCACTAAATGAGAATTCTCATAGTAAAAAATTTAATAGCTCTTATATCAAATAAATTCTCAATCCCTACTTACGCCCTATCTCTCTATATATATTGGGCAAGGCTATTTTAAACCTAACAGCCAACAACCTTATTATGATCGTTACCAATCCTGAAATCACAAAAACCACATTTTGCTCTATCGGTAATGCTCCAAGCAAGAAATAAGAAGCGCCTCCAAGTATACAGGCCGTTGCGTAAATGGTTTCCCTTCTAAAAATGACGGGGATTTCATTACATAAAATATCACGTATAACACCTCCAAAACTGGCAGTCATAGTTCCCAGTGCGATACAGATTAAAGGATGCAACCCCACACTAACTCCTTTCTCCACACCTATTAAGGTATACAGCCCAATTCCAATCGTATCAAATAAGAGCAAAGACGTTCGTAAATAATCCAGCTTACTTCTAAAAAGAATAGCAAAAACAGCCGACACGATTATCACGTAGGTATATGTGATATCCTTCATCCAGCTAACCGGTGTATTACCAATAAGTAAATCCCGCAGGGTACCACCTCCTACCGATGTAACAAAGGCAATAATTAAAATTCCGAATAAATCCATTCTTTTGTCAAATGCTACCAACACACCTGAAATAGCAAAAGCAATGGTTCCTAAAATATCAATCGTATATAGCATTACATGTGTTGGGTATAGTAATTGTAGTCTTTAATTACTGTGTTAACAAAATCTATTGGCTTTTCTTGGGTTTCAATCTGCATAACCTCCAAAAGTCTTTTGTGTAAAGATAGTATAATATGGTGCTGACCTTTAAATACTGCTGTTCTGTATAAGGATTTTACGGTTTGCATTTCAGAATCCTTTAACAAGGTTACTTGACTATAGGTTGGGGTATAATCAATTGGGATTTCCTTTAAAATAGTATCGTTAATAGTTAGTCTTTTCTTTTCGGTTATTACCGAAGTACCTGCTGCCATATCTCCAACACGCTGCCCATTGCCCCTAATTAAAATTGTTAGTACAGCAACTCCTCCACTGGTTAAGGTTACATCTACAATACGCATAATCCATCTTACAAAATAACTTGCAAACGAGGGTTTTGATCCGTCGAGTTTTACAACCCTTAACTGCATTAGCTTTTTTCCAATAGTCTGTCCGTTAAAAAAGGTTTCCAACAAAACATAATATAAAAAACCTGGCAACGACACTAACAAATAAATAGCCCATGCATCCCGCATGTCCAGATCCATAAATATTAACAGCATAATAATTCCTATCCAATAAGCATAAATAACAAAGCTATCTATAATGTATGCCAATATCCTATCACCAAGACTTGCTATGTTTTGATGAATGCTTACATTTTGCGCTGTTTCTATTTGAAATTCTTTCATATTTTCTTTTCTTTGAAAGCAAATACTACTCTGGATGCGTGAGGCAGCTTTCGTGAAACAAAATAAAGACAAATGGTTAATATTTGAAAATGTTCTTTCAAATAAAACACAGGTTACTCCTGACGAATTATCTAGTTTATATATAGAAATAACCGATCATTTAAGCTATGCCAAAACCTTTTACCCTAACAGTAATACCCAGGTTTACCTAAACCAACTGGCATCGCAAGCACATCAAAGTATATATAAGACCCAAAAAGAATCAAAAAACAGAATACTATCGTTTTTTAAGTTTGAGTTTCCCAACATGTTTTACCACCATCATAGGGAATTGCTTATTGCCTTCTTAGTTTTCTCTCTTTTTGTAATTGTAGGTGTGTTTTCGGCAGCAAACGAAGGCGATTTTGTACGCTCTTTTTTAGGAGATGGTTATGTAAATATGACACTTGAAAACATTAAAAAGGGAGATCCTATGGCTGTTTATAAAGAACAAGGAGCCTTTAATATGTTTTTGGGTATAACCCTTAACAATATAAAAGTGGCTCTAATGGCCTTTGCTTATGGTATATTACTGGGAGTTGGTTCACTGTACATTATGCTTCAAAATGGCATTATGCTAGGTAGTTTCCAGTATTTTTTCTTTGAAAAAGGTTTGCTTTGGGAATCGGCCCGAACCATTTGGATCCATGGAACCATTGAAATATCGGTTATCATTATTGCTGGATGCGCAGGGTTAGTGCTTGGTAACGGTTTGTTGTTTACGGGTACGTATACGCGAATGGAAGCGTTTAAGCGCGGTGTAAAAAATGGGTTAAAAATTTTAATGAGTACCATTCCCTTTTTTATAATCGCTGGTTTTTTAGAAGGCTTTGTTACAAGACATACCGAAATGCCCGATTGGCTGGCTATTTTCATTATAGTTGGCTCGTTGGTATTAATTCTGTTTTATTACGTAATCTATCCAATTCAACTACATAAAAGAAAAACACTTAACACCCCAACAGATGAAATCATTTATTGAATTTAAAAAACAACGTGAACTAGCTGATATTATTACCGATACATTTGGTTTTATTAGAGTGGAGCTGAAACCTTTTTTAAAAACAGTTTTAAAAATATCTGGTCCCTATCTTGCTATTTTTTTACTGGCTATGGCCGCTTACACCTATACTGTTGGCGATATATTTAACTTAAGTAATTTTAACGGCCAAACCAATAACCTTCTACTGCTCTTTTTTGTTATCATATTGTTTATAGTTTCAGCTATGTTGGCATATACGTTTGCGACTTCGGCTGTGTTACATTATATTGAATCTTATATTAACAATAATGGTAATGTTAATAAAGAAGAGGTAAAGCACAATACAAATGATACTATCTGGAGTTTTCTTGGATTAAATGTTTTAAAATGGTTAACATTGATAGGTTCTGCTTTCATTTGCATCTTTCCTATCTTTTATTTTATGGTACCCATGACCGTGGTTTTATGCCTGTTTGTCTTTGAAAAAAAGGACATTGGCAGCTCTTTTAGCGATAGCTTTAAGCTCATAAAAGATGAATTCTGGATAACTTTTGCGACAATTTTTGTCTTAGGATTAATTGTTATGGTTGCTGGTTACGCCTTTAGTTTACCTGCGAGTATTTACAGTTTTATAAAACTTGGCGTGTTTTCTGGAGAAATGGATCCTACTACAATGACCTCCTCTTTTGTAGACCCCGTTTTAATTCTTTTAAACATGATTAGCTATTTATTTCAGTTTATATTAAACTTTATTTCGGTTGTAGGAGCAGCTTTTATTTATTTCAATCTAAACGAACGGAAAAACTTTACGGGCACCTTGGAGCGCATACAATCTATTGGAAAATCTGAAGACTAAATGCGCAACTTTTATTTTCTTTTAGTCTTTTTTGTTTTTAGCGTTTGTAGCTTTGCGCAACAGGATTCTCTTGCTTTAAAATATGATGATTCAAATTTAAAAGTACAGGAAATAAGTACAAAAGACCTAGAGGATTATAAAAGTAAAAAGGCCTTTAACTATACCGAAACTGAAAACAGAGGGGCTGTACTCGATAAATTATATAATTGGTTATATAATATGCTTCTTAAGATACTGGAAGCCATTTTTGGTGTTGGACCTGCTACAGGTATTGCTAAATTCATCCTTAAACTTATACCTTACTTATTATTGGGCATACTTATTTTTATTCTTATCAAATTCTTTTTAAAAGTTAATTATAAGAGAATCGTACATAATACCCCAAAAAAGGCAAACATTCAATTTACGGAAGAAGAAATCATCATAAAGCATAACAACATACAAACACTTATAGACCAAGCAATAGCACAAAACAACTATCGCCTGGCCATTCGCTATTTATATTTACTGGCTTTAAAACACCTTGACGAAAGTGAACGAATATCTTGGGAACAACAAAAAACCAACGAAGACTACATAAAAGAAATAAAAGCGCCCATTGTTAAAGATCATTTCATAACTGTTACACGTATATATGATTATGTGTGGTATGGAGAATTTAATGTTGATGCCTTAAAGTTTGGCACACTACAACCTGCATTCACCAACCTAATTAAATCCATTTAAGCATTGGACAAGAAGGGTAAAATATACATCGTACTCACCATAATCGCTTTATTAAGTATTGTGGTATTTGAAAGCACAAAGCCTCAGGCATTAAATTGGTATCCTAGCTACACCAAACATCATAAAATTCCGTTTGGCACTTTTATTTTGCACGAGCAATTAGAACGTTTGTTTTCCAAAAATAACATAGTAGATGTAGATCGTCCACCTTACGAATACTTAAACTCTAATGATTCCATTACCGGAACTTACCTCTTTATTAACAACCGTATTACTTTCGATAAAGCTGAGCTTGACCAATTATTAGATTGGACAGCCAGGGGAAATACACTTTTTATCGCTTCAGAATCTATCAATAAAACCTTATTAGATACTATTAATGCCGATAATGCCGTAATAAGTAATTTGAATAATTTTGACAATGTCTACCGGTTTAAACTTAAAAATAACATTTTAATAAAAAATGATTCATATACTTTCGATAAGGCTGACATTATTAGTTATTTTAATAAAATTGACACCTTAAATACATCTATAATAAGTGTAGTAGATAGTAAGAATTCACAAAATACCAAAGAACATATTAATACAATAAAACATCCTTTTGGAAACGGACATATTATTTTAAGTACGTTACCACAAGCATTTACCAACTATTTTTTACTTACAAATCCAAACCAAAATTACACTGCTGGCCTACTATCTTATATCCCGCATGCCCAATCCATTTATGTAGACGCTTATTACAAATCGGGAAAAACATTTTATAGTTCCCCTATGCACGTTTTCTTAAATGCTAAGGAACTAAAATGGGCTTATTACATAATGCTTGTTAGTGTTTTAGTATATATTGTTTTTGAAGGCAAACGTAAACAACGTGCCATTCCTATTATTAAACCTTTAAAAAATCAAACGCTGGATTTTACAAGAACCATAGCTAATATGTATTATGAAAAGCAAAATCATTATGAGATAGCGCAGCATAAAATTCAGTTGTTTTTAGACTATATTCGTACACAACTGTATTTAGATACCAACGTTGTTGACGCTTCTTTTATAAAAAAGCTGGCAAACAGAACCAACAATAGCGTAAAAGACACACAGCAACTTTTTAACAACATCGAAAAAATTAACAATAAAACAACACTAACCAAAAGCGAATTAGAAGCCCTCAATACACTCATTGAATCATTTAAATCCAATAACTCATGGAAGAAGACATTTTAGATTTTAACAATAGAATTCATTTGGAAGACCTAAAGCTTACAACCGAAGCTATTAAAGCCGAATTAAGCAAAATAATTGTTGGTCAGGAACAATTTGTTGAGTTACTTATTGTAGCACTTTTAGCAGATGGACATGTGCTTATTGAAGGCGTACCTGGAATTGCAAAAACTATTACAGCTAAACTATTTTCCAGAGTATTAAAGACCGATTTTAGTCGTATACAATTTACTCCAGATCTTATGCCTAGTGATATCTTGGGCACTTCGGTTTTAAATATGAAAACCTCTGATTTCGAATTCAAAAAAGGCCCTATTTTTTCAAATATCATTCTAATTGATGAAATAAACAGAGCACCCGCCAAAACGCAGGCTGCCTTATTTGAAACTATGGAAGAACGCCAAGCTACCATTGACGGTATTACCTATGAATTTGAATCGCCCTTTATGGTTCTGGCCACTCAAAACCCTATAGAACAAGAAGGCACGTACGCTTTGCCCGAGGCCCAACTTGATCGTTTTATATTTAAGATTAAGGTTGACTACCCCGCTTTGGAAGATGAAATAAAAATTATTGAAACCCACCATAAACGAAAAGGAGAAGCACCACAATCCTATATCAATCCGTTACTGAGCCCTGAAAACCTTAGTGATTACCGTAGTAAAGTACAGGACATTACTGTTGAAGAAAAAATCATCAAATACATAGCGGAAATCGTTTCAAAAACAAGAAACCATCCTCATTTATATCTAGGGGCTTCGCCCAGAGCCTCGATAGCTATTTTAAATGCCGCTAAGGCTTTCGCTGCTATTAACGGACGGGACTTTGTAATTCCTGAAGATGTAAAAAAAGCATTATACCCAGTACTAAACCACCGCCTTATTTTAACTCCAGAACGGGAAATGGAGGGCATGAATACTGCTACGGTTATTAACATGGTAGTGCAATCGGTGGAAGTACCAAGATAATGAATAAAAACACCACCTAACAGACCTCATTAAAAATGAAGTTTATAAAATCATTATACATAAACAAAGGATTCTATTCTTATATGGCAACCATATCGGCATGTTTTTTACTGTCGTACTGGATACCTTTGTTATATTCATTTGCATGGATATGCATTCTCATTATCTTCATGCTATGCTGTGCCGATTTAATACTTCTTTACAAGTCTAAATATACCATAGATGCAAGGCGTTTACTGCCCGACAAGCTTTCTAACAGTGATAATAACCCTGTTCCCATAACCATAACAAACAACTATCCGTTTCGGGTAGTGTTGGATGTAATTGACGAGCTACCCGTTCAATTCCAAAAACGTGATTTTTTATATACGACCACTTTAAAACCAAATGAAATACATGATTTTAGTTATGAGGTTAGGCCAGTTGAACGCGGTGAATATTTTTTTGGGCATCTAAATATTTTTGTTTCTACCAAGATCAAAATCATAAAACGCAAATACCAATTTCAAAATAAGCAAATGGTTGCTGTATACCCTTCGTTTATTCAAATGCAGAAATACGATTTTCTGGCCATTGGAAACCATTTAACCGAATTGGGTGTTAAGAAAATTCGCAGAATAGGACATACATCCGAATTTGAGCAAATAAAGGATTATGTTCTGGGTGATGATTTTAGAACCATAAATTGGAAGGCTACGGCCAAAACCGGTCATTTAATGGTTAACCAATACCAAGATGAAAAATCGCAACCTATTTATTCCATTATTGACACAGGACGTGTTATGAAAATGCCCTTTAACGGTTTAAAGTTATTGGACTATGCCATCAATGCATCCCTTGCTTTTAGTAATGTGGGCTTAAAGAAGCACGATAAGGTTGGCTTAATAACATTTTCAAAATCAATTGAAAGTCTCATACCCGCAACCCAAAAGCTAAGTCAATTAAATATCATTTTGGAACGTTTGTATAACATTTCTACCCAATTTCATGATAGTGATTACAACTTATTATACGGCCAATTAAAAAGAAAGGTAACGCACCGAAGCTTACTACTTCTTTACACCAATTTTGAGCATATTAGCGCCCTAAAGAGACAACTTCCATATTTACAGGCTATTTCTAAAAAGCATATGTTGGTTATTATTTTCTTTGAAAACACAGAGTTAGACAAGCTTATAAATACAAATGCTGAAGACTTACAGAGTATATATCACCAAACGATCGCAGAAAAATTTGCATTCGAAAAGCGTTTAATGGTAAAAGAACTTAAAAATTATGGCATCCAAAGTATTATTACCGCTCCCGAAAACCTCACGATTAATGTTATTAATAAATACCTCGAAATAAAATCAAGAGGCATATTATAACCAAAAAGGCCTTTAAACCTAGATTTAAAGACCTTTTTTCGTTGCTATTAACCAACCTTTACACTGTTTCGCCCAACCAAGCTTTCATCATCCAAACAGTTTTTTCCTGTTCGGTTATAAAATCACTCATCATTGCATTGGTTCCTTCGTCGTTTGCATCTCCAGATTTATCCAAAATCACTCTTTCTATCTTTAATAATTCTGTTAACGAATCCACAATCAACCTTACAGCCTTTTCATCTTGCGAAATTTCTTTTCCAACGGGTACTTGCCCCTTTTCAATATAATCTTCAAAAGTATGTAAAGGTGTTAGTCCTAATGTTAAAATACGCTCGGCTATTTCATCAACCTTCATATTGGCATCAGTATACAATTCTTCAAACTTTACGTGCAAATCAAAGAACCGTTTCCCTTTAATGTTCCAATGAATACCTCTTAAATTCTGATAATATATTTGAAAATTTGCTAAAAGATGATTTAAGTCGTTAGCCAATTCTTTTGCTTTTTGGGCATCTAAGCCAATACTATTTAATGTCATATTACAATTGTTTTTATTTCTTACAAATTTAATTTATAATTAGCGGCTTAAACTATAAGTTTTATTGATAGTTTTTATATTTTTATAGCCTAAATTGATGACACATGACAATCACACAGTTATATTATGTTTTGGCAGTAGCAGAAAATAAAAATTTCACAAAGGCAGCCGAAAAATGTTTTGTTACACAACCTACTTTAAGTATGCAAATTCAAAAGCTTGAAGAACAATTGGACGTCCAAATTTTTGATAGAACCAAAAAACCCATAGAACTTACGGATGTAGGTAAAAAGATTGTAACACAAGCCAGAAATATTGTTAACGAATCGTACAGAATACAAGATATCGTTGACCAACAAAAAGGTTTTATAGGAGGCGAGTTTAAACTAGGAATCATTCCTACTGTTATGCCTACTCTACTGCCTATGTTTTTGAAGACCTTCATAAAGAAGCATCCTAAAGTAAAATTAAAAATAGAAGAACTGACAACTGAAGAGATTATTTCCAGAATTAAGGAAGGGCATCTCGATGCTGCTATTGCTGCAACACCTCTTGAAGATGAAAATATAAAAGAGCGCGTACTCTACTACGAACCTTTTGTTTGTTACATCCCCAAAAACCATAGACTTTACTCAAATAACAAAATAAATGTTTCCGATTTGGATATTAACGATATGCTACTTTTAGAAGATGGTCATTGCTTTAGGGATGGTGTCATTAATCTGTGCAAAGCTCTTAAGAACAATACCGATGAAACATTTCAACTGGAAAGTGGCAGTATAGAAACACTTATAAAATTATCTAATGAAGGTTTAGGCATGACCTTATTACCTTTTTTGCATACATTGGATATTAATGAAAATGAGAAAGAGAGCTTACATTACTTTAATGAACCCAGCCCTGCCAGGGAAGTCAGCATTATTTATCACAAAAGCGAATTAAAAATGCAGATTATTGAAGCTCTGCAAGATATTATATCTGGCATTATTAGAGGGGCTATAGCCTTTCAAAACGTTAATATAATTAGTCCATTAACTAAAAAATAAAAAGAGCGACCGAATATTGGTCGCTCTTTTTATTATTAGGTTTTTAAATAAATCAAACATTGATTTAATTCTGGGTTTTGCTGTACTAGAGAATGAATGAACCCTTTTAATTCTTCAATCTCATAAGGCAACAAACGTTCTAATGCCTTTTGTACTTCTCTGCAAAACAAGTTAGCATCAAAACTTACTTTTTTAAGTACAGTCTTTGTATACTCAAGCATTGCTCTTGCCATAATGTTATGTTAAGGTTTTGGTTAAAGTAGATTTGTTTTATAGGCTTATGTAGTTTTAATATTGAACATCTAAATTTAGTAAAAAAATAAATGCTCAATACAAAATATACTAAATTTTAACATTTTTAAAACCTATTATCACCATCCAACAGATCTCCTAAACCTCCTAGTATACTCCCTTCTCCCTTGTCTTTACCACCTGCTCTTGGGGCAGACGCCAAGACGCGACCAGCTAAACGGCTAAAAGGTAATGATTGGACATAAACGGTTCCCGGACCTTGTAATTTTGCAAAAAATAATCCCTCGCCACCAAAAATGGTATTTTTAATACCTCCAACAAACTCTATATCATAATCTACATCTTGGGTAAACCCAACTATACACCCTGTGTCTACACGTAACACTTCTCCTGCCAAAAGTTCTTTCTTAGCCATAGTGCCCCCTGCATGCACAAACGCCATACCATCACCTTCCAATTTTTGCATAATAAACCCTTCTCCTCCAAAAAGGCCTCGACCTAATCTTTTAGAAAACTCAATACCAACACTAACCCCCTTAGCTGCACAGAGAAAGGCATCTTTCTGACAAATAAACTTACCTCCAAACGCACCTAAATCTATTGGTAAAATTTTACCAGGGTATGGGGACGCAAACGATACGCTACGTTTTCCAACCAAATTATTGTAAAAAGCAGTCATAAATAAACTTTCTCCTGTTAGAATACGCTTACCAGCACCCCATATTTTTCCCAAAAACCCCGAGTCTTTTTGTGAGCCATCCCCAAAAATGGTTTCCATTTTAATACCATCATCCATCATCATAAAACTTCCAGCCTCTGCAATAACACCTTCTTGTGGATCCAGTTCTATTTCTACATACTGCATTTCTTCACCATAAATGCTATAATCTATTTCGTGTGCTGTCATTTCAATATAAGTTTAATCGTTAATTCGGCTATATGTTGTCTCAAACATTTATTTGTTACAGGTATAATTAACTTTTTAGTTTTATTGACCATTCAAAATTGAAAGTAGATACAATATCTCCAGTTTTATCCTTTCCTACGGACTGCATCCAAACTGTTTGCCCTTCTCCAGTAGTAATAGCCTTCTCTACAACTTTATCTATTAACATACCATCCTTACACTCAAATGTAATGATACCTGTAGCCTTTTTTGTAAATGTTGCATTATTGCTGGTTACTAACATGGACACCCGCCTACCTGATGCTTTAATCTTTAACATCATTAATGCTCCAGTAGCAAATTCTGCTGCCATACCCTGCACTGCCCAAAACATAGATTTAAAAGGATTTTGATTGATCCATCGATGCCTCACAATGATAATACTCTTATCACCATCTATATATTTGGTGCGAACGCCACAAAGATATGCCGACGGTAACTTAAAGAGTGTAAAGATGTTAAGTTTCCTTGGTGTTATATTCATAACATTACTTTATTTTCTCTAAAGTATAGAAAATATTCTAAAACTAAATATGTTAAAAAAATGTTAATTTTAAGTACTATGCATAACATAATACCTTCTTTTAGACATATATTTGCATAAGAAACTATTATACGTTTTAAAATCATGCTTGACAATCATCAAAAAAACATCGCAACATTTATCCATTTATCGACCTTTTGCCGTTTTTTTATACCATTTGGAAACCTAATTGGCCCTTTTGTTTTATGGATAGCAAACAAGGACAAATCAGATTTTATAGATCAACATGGCAAACAAGTAATTAATTTTCAATTTAGCATCCTCTTATATGTCGTTATTTTGGGAATTTTAACCGTTCCGTTGTTCATTTTCAAACTCTTTCACATGATAGACTTTATTGACTTTAATGGTTTTCATAATTTTCATATAAACATTGGTAAGCCCTCCCCTCTCTTATATATAGGAGGTGCCCTTGGAGGTTTTATGATCGTTGCCTTTATTATTGAATTAGCTCTAATTATAAGAGCAAGCCTAAAAGCAAAAGAGGGAGAACTATATCACTATCCATTAACCATTGATTTTTTAAAATAATCTATATGTAACCTAATTAAAATAAATAAAATTTTCATCATCAATCATCAATCAAAAAATGAACAGTTTCATAATATTAAAAAGCTTTAGAACATGAAGATAGAAAACACAAAAGCACAAATGCGCAAAGGTGTTTTAGAATACTGTATACTTTCGGTCTTAAAAGATGACGACGCTTATGTTGCAGAAATTTTAGAAACACTAAAAGACGCTAAGTTACTTGTAGTAGAAGGTACAATTTACCCACTTCTTACAAGGCTTAAAAATGCAGGACTTTTAAATTACAGATGGGAAGAATCTACTTCTGGTCCTCCAAGAAAATATTATGGTTTGACCGAAACAGGCAAGCTCTTTTTAAACGAATTAAATACCACTTGGAACGAATTACAAAACGCAGTAAACATAGTAACAAGCCAAAAAAACAACAAAAATGAATAAAACAGTCAACATAAATTTAGCAGGTTTATTTTTTCATATCGATGAAGATGCCTACTTAAAGCTACAACGATATCTTGAGGCTATAAAACGTTCGTTTACAGATTCTCAAGGGCGATCAGAAATTATAGCTGATATTGAAGCTCGTATTGCAGAGCTTTTCAATGAACGCATACAAAATAACAAACAAGTTATACGAATTAAAGAGGTTGATGAAATCATTTCAATTATGGGGCAACCCGAAGACTATCTAGTTGATGATGAAATTTTTGAAGACGAACCACAACCTTCATATAAAAGCAAATCAAAAACGTCCAAAAAATTATTTAGGGACACCGACAATTCCTATATAGGAGGCGTTTCGTCTGGATTAGGTCACTATTTTGGTATCGATGCCATTTGGATTCGCTTAGCCTGGGTGATATTAATATTAGGAGCTGGAACTGGTATCTTATTATATATCCTACTCTGGATATTAGTACCTGAAGCGAAAACAACGGCAGAGAAATTAATGATGACTGGAGCCCCAGTTAACATTAGCAATATCGAGAAAAAAATAAAGGACGGATTCGAAAATGTTTCGGAGACTGTAACCGATGTTGCCAAAAATGTATCAGATTCAGTCGGCAATGCAGCCAAAAACGTATCTGATTCTGTTTCAAAAGCTACCAAAAATGTAGATTTTAAGAAGCAAACTAACTCCATAAAATCATCCTCAAAAACCTTTTTTGATGCCATAGGCGATATTTTTATGTTTTTCTTTAAAATCTTCGCCAAGTTCATAGGTATTTTCTTGATTTTCATTGGGGCTTCAACACTCATAGCATTAATAGTTGCATTAATCTCAGTTGGCGTTGGTGGTATTATCCCCGGCCTCGATCTAGTTGATGTTGTTAATGCAGGAAACACACCTGTATGGCTTGTGTCACTACTTGTTTTCTTTGCTATTGGGATTCCTTTCTTTTTTGTTTTTTACTTAGGCTTAAAAATACTTGTAAACAACTTAAAATCAATAGGAAGTATCGCTAAGTTCACCTTATTGGGAGTTTGGTTAATATCCATCATCGGATTAATAATTGTTGGCATACGACAAGCCAGTGAACATGCATACGACGAAAGCATAATTGAAAAACATGAACTAAACATTACAGCCGGAGATACTTTAAATCTAAAAATGGTGGGCTATGATGCCTTTCAGAGAAATATATTTAGAAATAACGGTAATTTTAAAGTTTTACATAATGATAACGGTGAAAAAAACATATACTCATCTGATATCATCATTCTTGTAAAATCAACCTCTGATTCTTTAGCTTCTTTAAGTATTGAAAAAAGTGCAGATGGCAGGAGTTACGAAAAGGCCAGAGAACGTGCACAAAACATTAACTATAACTATGAACTTAAAAATGGCAACTTGCTTCTGGATTCATACCTTACAACAGATCCTATAAATAAGTTTAGCGACCAAGAAATAGTACTTGTACTATACTTACCCGAAGGTACAATAGTTAACTGCCACGATAACACTAAGACATTCTTTTACTACAGTAATTATGATGGGACCATTATTACTTATAATGATGTAAATCACTATTTAAAAGTAAAGGAGGACAGTGTTGAATGCTTAGATTGTCCAGTTGAAGAGCCTAAAAAAGAAGTAAAAATAGATGTAGACGTGAAAGGCGAAGAAGGCTCCTTAAAGATCAACAATAAAGGTGTTGAAGTAAAAGTGGATAGTTCCAGTTTAAAAATAAACAATACGGGCGTAAACGCTAAAAATGAAGACATAAAAGTAAACATTGATTCCGATGGAATTGAAATAAAATCCGAAACCTAATTCTATCGTATGGCTGAGGTTACTTAATCACTAACCTAAAAACAAACTAAAAAATCATCAACTAATATCGGAATTCAACCATGAGACATGGATTTATTTCAGTATCAAAAAACGAACAGTTATTATGACAACTCTAGTAAAAATTATTGTATCTACCCTTTTAAGCATGAGCTTGTTTTCATGCAATTTTGACCTTAATTTCAACTCTGGTGTTTCTGGAAATGGAAACGTATCGACTGAAAAACGCACTTTAGATAAAGACTTTACTGCCATTAAAGCATCCGAAGGTTTACAAGTTTACCTAACACAAGATGACAATGTAGGGATAACGGTTGAAGCAGATGAAAACCTGCACGACCTTATCATAACCGAAGTTGTCGATGGAGCTTTACATATTCATTGTAAACAGAATATAGGCAGTGCCACTTCAAAAAAAGTAAAAGTAAACTTTACTAACGTTTCTAGCATCTCATCTACTAGTGGCTCCTCTGTTTTTGCCACCAATATTGTGAAATCCGAAGAGCTAACCATAAAAACCAGTAGTGGTAGCAATATGAAAATAGAGGTAAACACGTCTCATTTAAACTGTAAATCAACCAGTGGCAGTAGTCTTAAAATATCAGGAAAAACTAATAAGCTTATTGCTGAAGCAAATAGTGGTAGCACTGTAAAAGGGAAAAACCTTATTGCAATTTCCTGTCAGGTTAAAGCATCTAGCGGAGCTGATGTTTCTGTAAATACATCCAAAGAGTTAGTTGCAAAGGCTACTAGTGGTGGGAGCATTAAATATTATGGCAATCCTGAAAAAGTTGACAAAAACAACAGTGTATCTGGCGATATAAAGAAGTACTAAGCATCAGCCATTATTGTACCTGGCCTATACCTTTAAGCCGAAGATAAATTTCTTCGGCTTAACTTTTCTCAATAGCATGTAAACAAAAGGTACCTAAAGCTTAACTATCCTATGGTTTAGTATGCCGCTGTTGGTTTTAATCTTCAACGCATAAACTCCAGATCTAAAATGACCTATATGTAGTGTTTTGACATTGTTCGCCATAAATACTAACCTTCCAGATAAGGTATAGATTGCAACATGAATTACATGCTCAAGCGATTTTAAATCAATCGTCAACTTTCCATGAGTTGGATTGGGATACACTAAAGCTTTAGAAACAGGGGTTCTTTTAGAGGATAAGGTTTTTAAATTCCCATTCTTATCGTAGAAGCATTCAAATTCATCACCAAAATTCACAGTCATTTCAAAGCTGTCTGGAGGTGTTTGCCCAGAACGAATGGTGTATTGTAAATTACCTCCATTACAACTTAAAAAATCATAAATGATTTCATCATTGATCACGATAGTATCTGGCCAAGGTTCTAAACAACTATTATGTCCATTAGGCAAACCAAAAATTGGTGTAGAAGTGGTACTTCGTCCAGATACTTTAATAAAGGATGGGCAAATTTGAGCGTGCAAACACACACATAGCAGCATGAGAGTTGCTGACAAGTAAGTTTTCATTGATTTGAGAGATTTATGTAGTTAATAGCAATTATATAATAGGACACATAAGGCACCAACTGGTCACAAAAAATTTAATTTTAAATCTTTACCCCTTAAATTGTTTAATAAACCCTATTTTTGAAAAAAGGACAACAAAACGCTTAAATTGAACATAAAAACCTCTCGAAAAACCTACGCTTTACTTTCTAACAAAGTAGTTTATATGCTCCTTGCCCTCTCGATATTGTCATGCGACAATTCCAAAAACAAGTTATCCAACTCATCAGTTTTTAGATATAACGAGCATAAAAACATTGGCTCACTTGACCCAGCGTTTTCTAAAGACATAGCAGATATATGGGCCACAAACCAATTGTTCAATGGCCTGGTACAAATGGACGAAAATTTAAATGTACTACCTTGTATTGCCAAATCTTGGACAATATCTGAAGACGCACTCACCTATGCTTTTGTGCTCCGAGACGATGTATATTTTCATAAACACAAATTATTTGGAAGCGATTCGACCCGGACAGTAAAACCTGCCGACTTTGAATATAGCTTTAACAGATTGCGAGATAAACAGGTAGCCTCACCTGGAGGTTGGGTTTTAAACAAGGTCCATTCATTTAATGCCATAAACGACTCCGTCTTTAAAATCACACTTAAACAACCATTCCCTGCTTTTTTGGGGCTTCTAACCATGAAATACTGTTCGGTAGTACCTAAAGAAGTTGTTGAACACTACGGTAACGATTTTAGATCGCACCCAATTGGCACAGGTCCCTTTAAATTTAAACGATGGGAAGAAAATATTAAATTGGTTTTTAGAAAACATCACAATTATTTTGAAACGGATAGCAAAGGTATTCCTCTTCCTTATCTAGAGGCTATCGCAATAACTTTTTTACCCGATAAGCAAAGTGAGTTTTTGCAATTTACGCAAGGAAACATTGATTTTGTTTGTGCTCTGGACGCCTCCTACAAAGACGAAATATTAACTGCAGACGGCAACCTTCAGAAACGCTACAAAGATAATGTTAATATGACGCGTGGTCCGTATTTAAATACCGAATACCTAGCCTTTTATATGGATTCTGAAGTCCCTGAAATTCAATCTGAATTATTGAGAAAGGCCACAAACTATGGTTTTGATCGCAAAAAAATGATGATTTATTTACGTAATGGTGTAGGCATTCCTGCCAATGGTGGTTTTATACCCAAAGGCTTACCTGGGTATAATGCATCCATTGGTTTTACGTACCAACCTGAAAAAGCAAGGCAACTGGTGAAACAATTTAAAAATGAGACAGGGGATCCAACACCAAAAATTACCATTACCACTACAGGAAACTACTTAAGTTTTTCTGAATATATTCAACGTGAATTAGAAAAGATAGGTCTTCAGGTTGCAATTAATGTCATTCCCGGAGCTGCCTTAAAAGAAGCTAAAGCAAATGGAAAATTAGACCTCTTTAGAGCCAGTTGGGTAGCCGATTACCCAGATGCCGAAAATTATCTTTCCCTATACTACAGCAAGAACTTTGCTCCTAACGGCCCTAATTATACACATTTTAGAGATGAGCAGTTCGACAAACTCTACGAACAGGCTTTTACCGAAACCAATAATAAACATAGAGTATCTCTATATACTAAAATGGATTCTTTGGTAATGGCAAAAGCTCCTATCGTTCCTCTTTTTTATGATGAAGTTATTTATTTTACAAGAAAACAGTTAAATGGGCTAAAGCTAAACCCAACGTACGTTCTAGACTTAAAACAAGTTAAGAAAAACTGATTTTGTAACGACGTTCACTTACAATACCCAAAACTATGAAATACATAGCCGTACCATAAAGCATCATGATTAAAAAATCCTGAAACGGCAAATCTTGCTTAAAGGTTTTAACCGCCATAATACTTTCACTTATTATAAACGCTGTAACTCCTAATAGAACATACCAATAGCTTTTATTGTTAAACACGCCCTTTCTTAAATAAGCAAACTGAATCATTAATAATGATAAAAAAAAGCTCAACAGTGCTGGAACCAAAAATTCCTTAAGCTCGTTAAGAACTATACCAATAATAAAAACGGCATATGAAAACATAATAATCGAAAAGGGTACCAGTCTTAAAACATTAAAATCCTTTTTATGGGAAAACTTTAAGCAAAAAAATATTTTACCCAATGAGAAAAAGAACAAACTCAGTCCTAAAAAAATAATATTTGCAGCATTTATTATCAATAAATCACCTACCAAGAAAAAGCTTAATCCCAAAAACACCCACAAATGATACTTAATCCCTCTTCCTCTTTTGTTCACATTATAAAACATCAGTAGAAAAAGTATTACTAAGGGCTTTGAAATAAATCTATAAGGAAATACTGGACAGTTTAGTTTAACCCAAATATCCACAAAAAGAACTACAAAAAAGAGAAAAGTAAACCGTTTTTGGCTAGAAAATATGCTATTAATCATTATTGGAGCTATTAATCTAGTTAAAAATAGAAAAAAATATCTCAATTGCACATCTATTAGAGATGTTTTAGATGAAAAGCACTTTTTTTAAATCAATCCTGTCTTTAGTAAACAAATTCAAGCCCTGATTTAGCATTTATAAAGAAAAAGCCTTTATCTTAAAGATAAAGGCTAGAGACTGATAAGTCTCCACTATCGAGTAAAATAGTAAATATCATCATCTCCTGCTCCTCCGGCTCTTTTTGATGAAAAGCCCCCTCTATTATTTTGCTCATTCATAATTAAGGAAAAATCATCTTTATCACTATTTATAGGTTTTGGTAATTTTTCAGACGCTTCAAATGTTCCATCAATATTCATTTTACTTTTATAGATATCGAACCCACCATAACCATTAGGGCGGTTAGAAGCAAAGTATAAAGTATTATCTGAACTTAAAAACGGAAACATTTCACGGCTATACGAATTAACCGCTTTTCCTAAATTCTCGGGTTTACCAAAAGTATTGTTTTTTAAGATAGCAACTCTAAAGATATCCGATCCACCTTTGGTAGTTACCTTCCCTCCCCTAATATTCGCCGTAAAAAACAAAGTCTTACCATCAGAGCTAAAGGCAGGATGAGCATACGAATACTTAGGGTTGCAAAATGGCAAAACCTTAAAATTTGTCCATCCAACACCATCGACATACTCTCCTACCTCTAAATGAAAATTACTATCTTTAAATTCACCTTTAGGTCTATTACTATTGGTATATTGAGTTGCTATATATATTTGCTTCCCATTTGGTGAAAGTGTTGCACTGGTAATATTCAAAACACCGTGTTCACTATTAATTTTAACAGGAAGACTATTTTGAATCTCCCCAGAATCGGATAGCAAACCTTCATAAATAGTAAGTACAGGATTCCCACCTATTTTTTTTACTTTACCATTTTTTGATAAAAGAAAGGAAGTAAACATAATTTTGTTACTTCCCAGGTACATTAATCCAAAATGCGGATATTCATTATTTATCTTCGAATTTGTGACTGAATAGGATTGATCTTGAGAAAGTCCAAAAAATCCCGTAAAAAAAGTTAATAGGCAAAATAACTTTATCATAAAAAATAAGTTTTAAACAAATATAATAATTTGCAAAAACAACGCCTTCAACTTAGTCCTTCGATACTAATCTCTCCTATACTTAGCAGATAATTCAAAAACATGTTCTAAGATACGTGCATCTGTATCTGTAAATTCCAAACCTCGTCTCTCCATGACCACCCTAGCCACTTCAAAGGCTTTTTTAGTTAAAAAGGTCGTAAAACCACTCTTACCTCCCCAGCTAAAGCTTGGCACAAAATTTCTAGGAAAGCCACTTCCAAAAATATTAGCACTTACGCCAACAACCGTACCTGTATTAAACATGGTATTGATTCCGCATTTGCTATGATCTCCCATCATGAGTCCACAAAACTGCAGGCCAGTTCTAGCAAAACTTTCGGTATCATAATTCCACAACCTTACTTCGGCATAATTATTTTTTAAATTAGAACTGTTAGTATCGGCTCCAAGATTACACCATTCACCAACAACAGAGTTTCCTAAATAACCCTCGTGCCCTTTATTGGAATTCGCAAACATGACAATATTCTTAACTTCACCACCAACCCGGCAGTAAGGCCCAATAGTAGTGGGGCCGTATACCTTAGTTCCCATTTTTGTACCTGCACCTTCACATAAAGCAAAAGGCCCTCTAACTAGAGTCCCTTCCATAATTTCGGCATCCTTACCTATATATATAGGCCCTGTACTAGCATTCAAAGTCGCAAACTCGACCGTAGCTCCTGGTTCTATAAAAATATCTTCAGCATTAACAACATTGTTAGTGTCCGATATAGGTTGCGACTCCCTGTCCCTTGTTACAAGCTTAAAATCTTCCCTCAAAGCCATGTCATTTTTAGAAAACAAATCCCAGGTGTGCTCGATCTTTATAACATCTTTGTCAAATTCTAACGCCTCATAAGTATCTAGTTCAACTTCTTCTTGAGTGTTCTTGGTATAAAAAGCAATAACATCTTCATTCTTAAAGATAGCCTGATTTTCTTTTAATGATTTTATTAAGTCCACTAAATCTTGATTCGGCAAAAATGAAGCATTTATCATCACGTTAGTATCCAACTCTACCATAGGGTATTTCTCCGACAAATAAACTTCGGTAACTGTTGTGGTAGTATTACCCAAAAGGACTTCCCATTTTTCTCGAATAGTTAAAATACCAATTCGAAGATCGGCAACTGGTCTTGTATAGGTAAATGGCAGTAAATTGTTCCTTGAAGGGCCATCAAAAAGAATATAATTCATAAAGTTTAGTTTTTTTGCTTGCTATTATAGATATCTCTTTAAGAAATAACTATAGAAACTTAGTTAAATTTTGTGTTCGATAACATTAAATATATTCCATAAAAAAAGCCTTTCTAAATTTAGAAAGGCTTCTGTATTTATATCTAATAGCTAAATTATTTTTTGAATTTAGCATATTTTGTTTTGAATTTATCAATTCGTCCAGCAGTATCTACTAATTTAGATTTACCTGTATAGTAAGGATGCGACGTTCTTGAAATTTCCATTTTAACTAACGGATATTCAACACCATCTACTTCAATAGTTTCGTTAGTAACTGCCGTAGATTTTGTTAAAAAAACATCATCATTAGACATATCTTTGAATGCTACTATTCTATAATTTTCTGGATGTATACCTTTTCTCATCGCTAAACGCTTTTTATTCTTTATAATTTTGGAGCTGCAAATTTAAGTATTTTTTACAAATCCACAATACTTTTTAATATTTTTTATTTAAAGGCATTATGTAACGTTTTAGTATCTTTGAACACCTATTAGTGAACATTATCTTACATCAAATAAAATGGAAAAAACTTTAAAATCTATTGCCTCAAATTATGGCCTTTATTTAGGAGCCTTACTGGCATTGTTAACTGTTATTGCTTATGCCGTTAATTTAAACTTATTTGTTAACTTTTGGTTTGGACTATCTATTTACTTACTTATAATAGTAATAGGTATTATTGCTGTTGCAAAAGTAAAACAAAACTTTAATGGCTACGCTACATTTAAAGATGCTTTTACTGCCTATTTTATAACCATTTTAATAGGTTTGTCCATTAGCACAGCTGTTTCGTTCGTATTATTTAATTTTATTGACACAGAGGCAGCAGTAGTTTTAAAAGAAAAGTCTATCGATAAAATGGTATCTGTTTATGAAAATAACAATCTACCTCAGGATAAATTAGCCGAAATTGTAGAAAAAATGGAATCGGAAGACCTGTATTCCCTAAAGAACAACTTAACAGCATTAGCTATCAATTATTTGCTACCTCTAAGCATTATAGGATTGTTAGTTGCTGCCGCTATGAAAAAAACTAATCCAAATTCCTAAAAATAATTTCTTTACTTTTGATTATAGAAACACAGCAAATTTTTAAATGAATATATCAGTAGTCATACCACTACTCAACGAACAAGAGTCGTTAATAGAATTATACGATTGGATTGCAAAGGTTATGCAATCCAATCGTTTTTCTTATGAAATTATTTTTATTGATGATGGTAGTACAGATGGTTCTTGGCAAGTTATTACACAACTATCAAAACGTGATGACAATGTGAAAGGCATTCGTTTCTTAAAGAACTTTGGGAAATCGCAAGCACTGCACGCAGGTTTTGAAAAAGCTAAAGGCAAGGTTGTTGTAACCATGGATGCAGATCTACAAGACAATCCTGATGAAATCCCCGAACTTTACAATATGATTGTTAATGACGGGTTCGATTTAGTGTCTGGTTGGAAAAAGAAACGTTACGACTCGGTTATTGCTAAAAACTTACCCTCAAAATTGTTTAATTGGGCTGCCAGAAAAACCTCTGGAGTAAAACTGCATGATTTTAATTGCGGATTAAAAGCATACAAACAAGACGTTATTAAAAATATTGATGTTAATGGTGAAATGCACCGCTACATTCCCGTGCTTTCTAAAAATGCAGGTTTTACCAAAATAAGTGAAAAAGTAGTATTACACCAGGCCAGAAAATATGGTGAAACCAAGTTTGGTATGGATCGGTTTATTAATGGCTTCCTAGATTTAATTACTATTTGGTTTATCTCCCGTTTTGGTAAACGCCCCATGCATCTGTTTGGTGCCCTGGGAGTCCTTATGTTTATCATTGGGTTTGGTTTTTCTTTATACCTTGGTTTAGATAAAGTGTTTTTTAACCCCAGAGGACGACTTATCACTGAACGTCCGCAATTCTATTTGGCTTTATCGACCATGATTATTGGTACTCAATTTTTCGTAGCTGGTTTTTTAGGTGAAATTATTTTGCGATCAAGACAAGACAAAAAACGCTATTTGATTAAGGATAAATTAAATTTATAATCTTTTTACAGTAAATTAAGCCTTATTTAAATTTTAACAAATAGGTAATTGCTTATTTTTGTACTTTATATACAACAACACTATGATTTATATCGAACCAAAAATTTTAGACAGGATCAATACATGGCTAACCCCCGCTTTTGATGAAGAAACACAAGCATTTATAAAGGAGAGTATAGCGAACAACCCGAAAGATATTCAAGAAAGTTTTTACAAAGACTTGGAATTTGGAACTGGAGGCATGCGTGGTATTATGGGTGTTGGAACTAATAGGATTAACAAGTACACCCTTGGAAAGAGCACTCAGGGACTAAGCGATTATTTACATAAATCTTTTCCTAACGAGACTCCCAAAGCTGTTATAGCATACGATTGTAGGCACAATAGTAAAACTTTAGCAAAAGTTGTGGCCGATGTATTTTCGGCAAATAATATTGAAGTGTATTTATTTGAAGATTTACGTCCAACTCCTGAGCTATCTTTTGCTGTTAGACATTTAAATTGTCATTGTGGTATTGTTTTAACCGCTTCCCATAATCCGCCAGAATACAATGGCTATAAAGTATATTGGGAAGACGGTGGGCAACTCGTCCCTCCCCACGATGATGCCGTTATCCAAATGATTAACGATTTGGATTATAGTGATATCAAATTTAAAGCAAACAACGACCTGATCCACTATATCGGTAAAGATGTCGATGATGCCTTTATTGACACATCAGTAAGTAATGGTAGTTTTAACACACCAGAAGCAGCAAAAGATGACCTAAGTATTGTTTTTACTTCACTTCATGGTACTTCTATTACTGCAGTTCCCGAAACCTTAAAACGTGCTGGGTATAAAAATGTACACATTGTAAAAGAACAAGAAGTTCCTAACGGTGATTTTCCTACCGTAGCTTCTCCTAACCCTGAAGAACCAGCTGCTTTAAAAATGGCTTTGGAATTAGCCGAAAAAGTAAATGCAGACATCGTTATAGGTACAGATCCTGACTGTGATCGCTTGGGGATTGCCGTACGTAATTCCGAAAACAAGCTACAATTACTTAACGGTAACCAAACCATGTTAATGATGACCGATTTTCTTTTAAGGCAATGGCAAAATGAAGGAAAAATAAAAGGTGAAGAATTTATAGCATCTACTATAGTATCTACCCCTATGCTAAATAAATTGGCTAAAGACTATAAAGTAGAAAGTAAAATTGTATTAACCGGATTTAAATGGATTGCCAAATTAATTAAGGATTTCCCCGAGCTTAATTTTGTAGGTGGTGGAGAAGAAAGTTTTGGCTATATGGTAGGTGATTTTGTGCGTGATAAAGATGCCGTAACCTCTACCCTCTTAGCTTGTGAAATAGCTGCTCAAGCTAAGGCCAATGGTAGTTCGTTCTACGAAGACCTTATTGCATTATATACAAAATACGGTTTTTATAAAGAACATTTGGTTTCCTTAACCAAAAAAGGCATAGAAGGTGCTCAGGAAATAGCCCAAATGATGATCGATGCTCGTGAAAACCCTCTTACGGAAGTAAACGGTTCGAAAGTTGTTAAAATAGAAGACTACCAGTCATCGATAGCAAAGTATATGCTTACAGGTGAAGAACAAAATATTGATATTCCAAAATCGAATGTATTGATCTATTACACCGAAGACGGTACACAAGTGGCATTGCGCCCCAGTGGTACAGAGCCCAAAATAAAATTCTATATCAGCGTAAATACCCCTTTAACATCTGCCAATGCTTTTAAAGAAACAGAAACCCTACTGAATTCTAAAATAGACGCTATTTTAAAAGATATGAAGCTCAACTAATGGAAGATAAAAAAAGAAGAGGCGCTAAATTTAGCGCCTCTAAAGCTTTATAAAACCCTTAAACCAATTACCGATATCCCTAAATGAATCACTTTTTAAATATTTTACGGTACGCTAAGCCATACAAGCGCTTTGCCTTTGGTCATATTATTTCCAATGTGTTTTTCGCTTTATTTGGCACCCTCTCGTTCGTTGCATTAAAGCCCATGCTTGATGTGATCTTTGAAAAGAGCGTCGATCCTTGTACAAAGGAAGTTATTGTAGACGCGGTGCCAGTAAAACCTTTATATGAAGGGTTGACTGAAATTGGACATTATACCGAAAACCTACTAGCTTATTACATGTATGAGTTTACAGGAGGCGACAAATCTAAAGCATTGATGTTTGTTATCGGACTAATTATCATTATGTTTTTGCTTAAAAACATCTCGGGGTATTTAGCAAACTATTTTCTGGTATTTCTGCGTAATGGTGTTATAAGGGATATAAGAAATAAGGTTTACAAAAAAACCGTAGAGTTACCTCTATCCTATTTATCCGAGCAAAGAAAAGGCGATATTTTATCTCGGGTAACCAGTGATGTTTTAGATCTACAGTATTCCTTTTTATCTGTACTCGAACTTATTATAAGAGAGCCACTAACTATTATCTTCACCATCACAGCTATGCTTATAATAAGTCCGCAACTCACACTGTTTGTGTTTGTTTTCATACCTGTTATGGGGGCCATCATCTCGCGAATAGGGAAAAGTTTAAAGCGAAAATCGGACCGTGTACAGAGAGAACAAGGAATTTTCTTATCGACTTTAGAAGAGACCTTATCTGGTTTACGTATCATAAAAGGATTTAGCGCCGAGGAAAAATTCAATGCTAATTTTCAGGAATCCACCTCGAGGTTTTACCGGTTTTCAAATAAGTTAATGAACCGGCAAAATTTAGCTTCTCCTACCAGTGAATTCTTGGGTATATGTATGATCTCGGTTATTTTATGGTATGGAGGCAATTTAGTACTTCAAGGAGACGCTAATTCCATGTTAGATGGTAGTACGTTTTTAGTCTATATGGGATTATCGTATAACATCCTAACACCTGCCAAAGCCATTTCCAGAGGCTTATATAACATTAAAAAAGGCGGTGCAGCAGCCGAGCGTATTCAGGAGATTATCGATACACCAAATCCGTTGAAAGACAAAGCAAATGCCATTGTTAAAACTGGTTTCGATACTAACATTGTCTTTGACAATATTTCCTTTAAATACGAAGACAAATATGTGCTAAAAGACTTCTCGCTAACCATTCCCAAAGGAAAGACTGTAGCGTTGGTAGGTCAATCCGGTAGCGGCAAATCTACCATTGCTAATCTGGTAACACGGTTTTACGACGTAAACAAAGGAGCTATTTTAATTGACAATATCGATATTCGGGATTTAACAACCAAATCCCTTCGTCAACAATTGGGTATTGTTACCCAAGATGCCATTTTGTTTAACGACAGTATTAAAAACAATTTAAAATTAGGTAATGACAAGGCTACCGATGCACAAATCATTGAAGCCTTAAAAGTAGCCAATGCATGGGAATTTGTTAAAGAACTTCCCAACACCATTAATAGCAATGTTGGTGATGCGGGTACTAAATTGTCTGGAGGACAAAAACAACGTTTAAGTATTGCGCGTGCCGTTCTTAAAAGCCCCCCTATTATGATCTTAGACGAGGCAACTTCGGCACTTGATACCGAAAGTGAGCGTTTGGTTCAGGTGGCATTGGAAAATATGATGAAAAACAGAACGTCTATTGTCATTGCACATAGATTATCGACCATTCAAAACGCCGACGAAATTATCGTACTAAACAAAGGAGAGATCGTTGAACGAGGTAAACACGACGAGCTTATGGCTCTAAAAGGCGTCTACCAAAAACTGGTAGACATGCAAAGTTTTTCATAAGTGCTTACTACTTGAAAAGGTATAAAATAAAAAAGGATAGAGATTTGGGGTTTCTATCCTTTTTTTATTCACTGTTAGACTTGGGGACGACTAACATCATAAGTAGGTTTCTGAAGCAAACATACTACAAAAAAGCACAGTAAACAAGAAAAATATGTTTTTTATCGTGTTTAAATGCATTTCATCGATGTTTTAAAAATTTTAATTCCCTTGAACACTCAACTTAAATTCTTAAAATTCTATTAATTAGCAATTAACGACTTCTACAATTCTACTTCTTAAAAGCATCATAACAATATATTGCTGTTCATATTTAAAAAAAAGCATCTAACACTTAAACTTTTAATATATTTAATAGTCTAAATATTAAACTACTTTTGTGATAGAAGAAGTACAGTTAGTAGAAAGCCTAAAATCGGAAAGTAATAAAGAGGAAGCTTTTAAAGCTTTAGTTTCACTTTATAAGGAACGTTTGTATTGGCATATACGTAACATTGTAAAGTTACATGACGATGCCGATGATGTTCTTCAAAACACATTTATTAAGGTTTATAAAAATATCCATAGCTTTAAAGGTGACAGCAAGTTGTTTTCATGGATGTACCGTATAGCAACCAACGAAGCCATAACATTCATCAATAACAACGCTAAACGATTGCAAATAACAAATAACGAAGTTCAGCAATTGGCCATAACCAATTTAACTTCTGATGTTTATTTTGAGGGCAATGACATTCAAATGAAACTGCAAGAAGCTATTGCCTCCTTGCCACAAAAGCAACAATTGGTCTTTAACATGAAATATTTTGAAGATTTAAAATACAAAGACATGGCTGAAATCCTAGAGAAAAGCGAAGGTGCCCTAAAGGCTTCTTACCATATTGCCGTAAAAAAAATAGAAACCTATTTAACTAAAGATTAAACCTTTACACAATTGAACAGTCTTAATAAATAGTATGAAAAAACATGAACTACATAATATAAAATCTCCTGGTTTTAATCTTCCCGAAGGTTACTTTGATGCTTTTGAAGAACATCTTTTAAACGAAATAAAACTCAAGCAAACCGTAAAAAGACATGGATTTAAAGTACCCGAAGGCTATCTGGATGCTATAGAGGATCATATCATGGATAAGATTTCCTCAACTAACAATAATCCAAAAATCATTCAACTTTTCAATAGAAAAAGCCTTCTTTATGCTGCTAGTGCAGCAGCTTGTTTGGCACTATTACTTAATTCCCCTCTTTTAAATACAAAAATAACATGGGATTCATTGGACATCGAAACCGTTGAGAACTACATTGTTAATGAAAATTTAGAAACCTATGAAATAGCCTCCCTATTTAGTGAAGAAGATTTAGAATCAGTAGATATTGTAAACTATACTTTTAACGAGGAAACATTAGAAACCTATTTATTGAATCATTTAAATATTGAAAACCTTATTATTGAATAATAAAATACCTTGATCATGAGACTACTTATAATACTAACATTAACACTACTATTTACAGTAGGTAGCCATGCACAATCCAAAAGAGATCGTATTAAAGCACTTAAAGTTTCCTTTTTAACCGAAAGGCTAAACCTAACAGAAGGTGAAGCCCAAAAGTTTTGGCCCGTATACAATGCGTACGACGAAAATACCGTAAAATTAAAATACCATACGCTACGTAAAATACGCCATGAAATAAAGGATAGCCTTGAAACGCTTACAGATGCTAAAGCACAAGAGTTATTGGACAGACTTGATGATGCAGAAAACAAATTACATCGTGAGCAAATTCAGCTAAACAATAAGTTGAAAAACATTATTTCTCCCAAAAAAATACTTTTGCTTAAAGTGGCCGAAGAAGATTTTACACGAAAACTCTTTGAAGAGTTTAAAAATAGACGGCACAATCCTTCCAAAAAATGATTAACCTAAATCACTTAAATAACAACTTTGCAATGCGCCCTTTACCTGCAGCATAGGCCGTACTGTCGTTTAAAAAACGGATTGTATAAAACCCTTCATCACTTAAGTGTTTCCATGTATTCCCTGAATCGTTAGAAAAATCGATTCCCTTGAATCCAGTTGCTACTAATTCTTTGCCTTTACTATTAGGTATGTACTGAACACAACTGCGATAACCTGGTTCCTGAGCTTGTGCAACCAATTGCCAAGTTATACCACCATCTTGCGTTCGTATTTTGTTGGATGTATTACCATCTGGTTTAGTATAATCCCCGCCAATTCCAAAACCATTTAGCTCGTCGTAAAAATCAATTGAATAAATACCTTCTGTTTTTTGGGTCTGTACTATCGGTGTTTTTATACTTTGCCATGAACGTCCTTTGTCGTTGGAATAATAAATATTACCACTAGAGGTTCCAATCCAAGCCTTATTGCCTAATACTTTTATATTAGTGTTACTGGCTGCAAAAGCAGCTTCTCCTTCTTCTGCTTCGGGTAAAACATCACAAGCTAACTTTGTCCAGGTTCGTCCGCTATCTTTGGTCACGATTATAGACAAACACCCATCAAAACTATCACCTATGGCAATACCTTCAGTGTCGTTCCAAAAAGCCATGGCATCGTAAAAAACAAACTCCCCTTCTTCTTTATACACCAATTCCATATTACCTCTTGCTCCCGTTTTATATAACAATGCCGGCGACTCAATACTAAGCATAAAAAAATCGGTAGTAGTATGCGCAATGGCTCTAAAATGCAATCTTAAACTGTCGTGCTCCTGAATGGAAGTACGCCACACTTCCTTGGACGGATTATACAGACCAAAAGTACCGTTGTTAGCTGCAAATGCCAAACTACCATCATCCAAGATGTCAATGGCCCGAATGCTAATTAAAGAATCTGTATAGATAGGTTCGATTGTAATAGATGAAAAGTCTCTGGGCACAAATTTGTCTGTCTTTTTACAAGAAAAAAACAACATGCCAATACAAAGGAATATTAAATGTCTCACGTTAAAATTTTTCATAAAAATAGAAAAGCCTAATTAATAAACCGTCCTTATTTAAACTTTTTCAAATAAGCTAACAAATCGACATTTTAAATGTAACTTTGCATGCTTAATTTTATACCATGCGATTACACAGAAATTTATGCTTTGCTGTTATTGACGGACTTACCCTTATTTTTAATGAGGGCAATTATGCCGACAAGGTTATTCAACAACTATTGAAACGCGATAAACGCTGGGGCAGCCGAGACCGAGCTTTTGTTGCCGAAACCACATACGACATCGTAAGATGGAAACGCTTGTATGCAGAAATAGCCGAAGTAAAAGCACCTTACAATCGCGATAACCTATGGCGTATGTTTGCTGTATGGGCTATACTAAAAGGCATAAAATTACCCGATTGGAAATATTTTGAAAACACACCAGCAAGAAAAATAAAAGGTAGGTTTGATGAGCTTTCTAAAATCAGAAAATTCAAGGAATCCATTCCCGATTGGATGGATGCATTGGGAGAAGAAGAATTGGGTAAGGACACTTGGACCAAAGAAATTGCTGCATTAAACGAACAAGCCGATGTTATTTTAAGAGTAAATACATTAAAAACATCCAAACAAAAACTACAAGCTCAACTCAACGATTTAAACATCCAAACAGAAGTTTTACCAGACTATCCAGATGCACTTAAATTAAAGGAACGTTCCAATGTATTTACCACTGAACCTTTTAAAAATGGGCACTTCGAAGTACAAGATGCTTCATCTCAGTTGGTTGCCGAATTCTTAAATGTAAAACCGGGTATGCGTGTGGTCGATACCTGTGCCGGTGCTGGCGGCAAAACACTTCATATTGCTTCTCTTATGGAAAATAAGGGACAGATAATCGCCTTGGATATCTACGCAAACAAACTAAACGAATTGAAACGTCGTGCCAAGCGCAACGGCTCCCATAATATAGAACCCCGTCTTATAGAATCGACAAAAACTATTAAGAAATTATACAATAAAGCCGATCGTGTGCTAATTGACGCACCTTGTTCTGGTTTGGGTGTTTTACGTAGAAATCCCGATGCCAAATGGAAGTTGCAACCGGAGTTTATTGAACAAATAAAGCGCACGCAACAAGACATTCTACAACAATATTCAAGAATGCTCAAAGCTGGTGGCCAGTTGGTATATGCCACATGCTCTATTCTGCCATCAGAAAATCAAGAACAGGTAAAAACATTTTTAAGCTCTGAAGTCGGTAAGGACTTTATCCTAGTAAAAGATAAAAAAATATTGGCGCACCAATCGGGGTTTGATGGTTTCTATATGGCACTTTTGGAGAAGAATAAAGCGTAATATTGTAGAGAAACCTGCTATATTAGATGAAAACTGCCACATGAAAAAAGTTGTAATTGTAGGAAGCTCAAGAAATGATGGTGATACAGCAACGTTTACCAAAGAGTTGATTGCACAATCAAAATGGGATCTAATCAATTTGCAAGATTTTAATTTCAGCTATTACGACTATCATCATGAAAATAAAAACGATGATTACCTGTCCTTAATGAAAGAAGTTATCGAAAAATATGACACATTAATCTTTGCAACCCCTGTTTATTGGTATGCAATGAGTGGAATTATGAAAGTGTTCTTCGACCGCTTTACCGATTTATTAACTAGGGAAAAAGAGCTAGGAAGAAAATTACGAGGCAAGAAAATGGCTGTAATTAGTTGTTCAACAGGTGAAAATCTAGGATCTTATTTTTGGCTTCCTTTTTTAGAAACAGCAAAATATTTAGGCATGGAATACATTGGAAACATCCACACAATTACTGGGGAAAGCAGCAAACGAAAAATTGCCGATTTCATCAAACTTGTTGGTAAATAAATGCTTTATATTTAACCTATGGATTCAAAATTCAAGGAATGGTTAAGTCATATTATAAACCAACAGATACTAAGTATCAAACCTATTTCTGGAGGAGACATCTCACATACCTATAAAGTAGAGACATCTGCTAATGCCCATTTTCTAAAGGTCAATATGGCCACGAACGCAGCACATATGTTTCAATCCGAAGCATATGCTCTAAATTTAATAAGCAGTACCAATACTATTAAAACACCAAAAGTTTTGGCTTGCGATACATTTAATGGCACTTCATTTCTCCTTTTGGAGTATATTGAAAATAAATCTGCTTCTCCCAAAGACTTCGAAAATCTTGGCCTTCAACTTGCTGCCCTACACAAACATACCGCCGCTAACTTTGGTCTGGAACAGGACAATGCTATTGGGAGCCTTCATCAAAGCAACACCCGACATCAATCATGGATCCATTTTTATACCTGCGAAAGACTCCTGCCCCAATTGAAATTGGCTAAACAGCATCATTTACTTTCAGAGAGCGAATGTCCCTCACAAGAAACCATACAGGCATCACTACAGCTCTTGTTTTCTGAGATAAAACCCGTATTACTTCACGGCGACCTTTGGAGCGGTAATTACATCATTGCAACCGACGGCAGTCCTTACCTTATCGATCCAGCAGCTTATTACGGCCATAACGAAGTGGATATCGCCATGTCCAAACTTTTTGGCGGCTTTGCCCCTACTTTTTATGACACCTATTTTCAAGTCCATAAACTAGATGCCAACACCCAATCCCGCATAGATATTTACCAACTGTATTACCTGTTGGTACACCTTAACCTATTCGGTACATCCTATTATCATTCTGTTATAAAGATTCTTAAAAAATATTTTTAAAACACTTGTTAAAAATACTGTTAATAAGAGCCTATCCTTTCATAAAAAAAGCAAGCTTAAATGCATAAAAAAGTGTATTTTTGCACTTTGTTAAACACAACACAAATCGTACATAATGATTCATTTCTTTGGAAACGTAACCGGCAAGGTATTTGCCGTTCAAACAACAAAAGAATTATCAACTGAGAGTATTTCCAAACTTAACTGGTTATTCGGAAATCAACCCAAAATAGAGCAAGCATCCCTAGATGCTTTTTTTGTTGGTCCCAGAGCAGCCATGATTACGCCTTGGAGTACCAATGCTGTTGAAATTACCCAAAATATGGGGATTTCAGATATCATAAGAATAGAAGAGTTCCAAGCTGTTGCTGAAGATTTTAAAGCGTATGATCCCATGATCTCCCAAAAATTCAAGGGACTGGATCAGGATACCTTTACCATCGACATACAACCAGAAGCCATCCTTAACATAGAAGATATTGCGGCTTATAACCAAAAGGAAGGTTTAGCACTTAACGACGAGGAAATAGCTTATCTGGAAGACGTTTCTAAAAAGATTGGAAGGCCTTTAACCGACTCAGAAGTTTTTGGTTTTTCACAGGTAAACTCCGAACATTGCCGCCATAAAATATTCAACGGGACCTTTATTATTGATGGCGAAGAGAAACCATCGTCTTTATTTAAACTTATTAAGGAAACATCAAAGCAACACCCAAACGATATTGTGTCTGCCTATAAAGACAATGTAGCCTTTATAAAAGGACCTAAAGTAGAACAATTTGCACCAAAACGTGCCGATGTTCCCGACTATTATACTACACAGGGTTTTGAATCGGTTATCTCGTTAAAAGCAGAAACTCATAACTTCCCAACAACAGTAGAACCCTTTAACGGTGCCGCTACTGGTTCTGGTGGTGAGATACGTGACCGCTTGGCAGGAGGAAAAGGAGCCATCCCGTTAGCGGGTACAGCGGTTTATATGACCTCATATTCCCGACTGGAGGAAACCAGACCATGGGAAAAGGCCTTTGCCGAACGCGATTGGCTATACCAAACTCCAATGGACATTTTAATTAAAGCCTCTAATGGTGCCTCCGATTTTGGTAATAAATTTGGTCAACCACTTATTTGTGGGTCGGTATTAACCTTTGAACACGAAGAAGAGGCGCGTAAACTTGGTTTTGACAAAGTTATCATGCTAGCCGGAGGTATAGGCTACGGCAAAAAAGAGCAAGCCTTAAAAGACACGCCAAAACAAGGCGATAAAATTGTTATCCTTGGTGGTGAGAATTACCGTATTGGTATGGGAGGCGCTGCAGTTTCGTCGGCCGACACAGGAGAATTTGCCTCAGGAATCGAATTAAATGCCGTTCAGCGTTCCAATCCCGAAATGCAAAAGCGTGCTGCTAATGCCATTCGGGGCATGGTGGAAAGCGATGAGAACTTTATCGTTTCCATCCATGATCATGGCGCTGGTGGACATCTAAACTGTTTATCAGAACTAGTAGAAGAAACAGGAGGCAATATCGATCTGGATAAACTCCCTGTTGGTGACCCCACACTTTCCGACAAAGAAATTATAGGCAATGAATCGCAAGAACGTATGGGATTGGTAATTGCCGACACGCATATAGATACTCTGGAGCGCATTGCAGAACGTGAACGCTCTCCTATCTATACTGTAGGAGATGTAACTGGCGACAACCGCTTTACTTTTCAGTCTAAAACCAAAGGCAACACGCCTATGGACTTAGCATTGGAAGATATGTTTGGTAGTTCTCCCAAAACAATTATGAACGATAAAACAGTTAGTGTAAACTATAAAGACCTTAACTATACATCAGATAAGTTTAACAGCTATTTGGAACAGGTACTACAGTTAGAAGCCGTAGCCTGTAAAGATTGGTTAACCAACAAAGTAGATCGTTGCGTTGGTGGTAAAGTCGCCAAGCAACAGTGTGCAGGACCTTTGCAATTGCCTTTAAACAATGTTGGTGTTATGGCTTTGGATTATAAAGGCAAGGAAGGTATTGCCACCTCTATTGGCCACTCACCTATTTCGGGATTAATCGATCCGGTAGCCGGAAGTAGAAATAGTATTACCGAAGCGTTGACTAACATCATTTGGGCTCCTCTAAAAGAAGGTTTAAAAAATGTGTCCCTATCGGCCAACTGGATGTGGCCTTGCAAAAATGAAGGTGAAGATGCACGTCTATATGAAGCTGTAGAAGCAGTATCTGAATTTGCTATCGATTTGGGCATTAACGTACCAACTGGGAAAGATTCTCTTTCTATGAAGCAAAAATACCCTAACGAAGAGGTTATTGCTCCTGGAACCGTTATCATTTCTGCAGCCGCTAATTGTACTGATATTTCAAAAGTTGTTGAGCCTGTATTTAAGAGAAATAAAGGCGCTATATATTATATCAACATTTCCCAAGACAACTTTAAGTTAGGAGGTAGTTCGTTTGCTCAAATCCTTAACAAAATAGGAAATGAAGCCCCTACGGTTAAAGATGCCGTTTATGTGAAAACTGTATTTAATACCATTCAAACTTTAATTCAAAATGATAAAATTGTTGCAGGTCACGATGTAGCTTCAGGTGGTTTGATTACCACTTTGTTGGAAATGTGCTTTGCTGACAATGAGCTTGGAGCAGAACTCGACCTTTCTGGCATAAATGAGCCAGATACTCTAAAACTACTATTTGCTGAAAACACTGGTATTGTTATTCAGGCAGCAGATAACTCTATAGAAGATGTCCTTTCTGCATCAAATATAGCATTCCATAAAATTGGTAAAGTTACTGAAAGCACGTCTTTAAACATTACGAATGATACTGATGTGTTTACCCTAAATGTTTCCGAACTAAGAGATGTCTGGTATAAAACTTCGTTCTTACTAGATCAAAAGCAAACAGCCAATGACCTGGCCAAAACGCGCTATGAAAACTATAAAGTTCAGCCTTTAAATTACAGTTTTCCTAAACATTTTTCAGGTAAGCTTCCCGTAATAGACGATAGCAAACCACGCCCTAGAGCTGCCATCCTTAGAGAGAAAGGAAGCAATAGTGAGCGCGAAATGGCAAATGCCATGTATCTAGCTGGTTTTGATGTGAAAGATGTACATATGACGGATTTAATTTCTGGTCGTGAAACACTTGAAGATATTCAGTTTTTAGGTGCAGTTGGAGGATTTAGCAACTCAGATGTACTCGGATCTGCTAAGGGTTGGGCAGGAGCCATAAAATATAATGAAAAGGCAAACAAGGCTATTCAAGATTTCTTCAATAGAGAAGACACCTTATCTGTTGGTATATGCAACGGCTGTCAGTTATTTATGGAATTGGAAGAAATCACCCCAGATCATGAAGTTCACGGAAAGATGCTCCATAACGATTCCCACAAACACGAAAGCAACTTTACCTCTGTAAAGATTCAAGAGAATAATTCGGTAATGCTTTCATCACTTTCTGGTAGCACACTAGGGGTTTGGATTAGTCATGGCGAAGGTAAATTTAACCTACCACATGCCGAAGACCAATATAAGATTGTTGCTAAATATGGTTATGAAGGATACCCACATAACCCCAATGGTTCCGACTATAATACAGCCATGCTATGTGATAAAACAGGCAGACATTTAGTAACTATGCCCCACATTGAACGCTCTACTTTTCAGTGGAACTGGGCTTATTATCCCGATGACAGAAATGATGAAGCATCACCTTGGCTTGAAGCTTTTGTAAATGCAAGGAAGTGGATTGAAAAACACCAATAGTTTTGCCAAAGTTAGTTGTCTCCAATTTAATAAAAAACCACCCTTTATTTTTAAATATTGTAAAGGTTAACTATCGACTGGATGACGCTTCCATAGTTGCTTCTACAGGCTATAATTATTTGGTCTTTATTTTATCTGGTGATTTTAAAATTAAAGACGAGAAAGGAGAACGCTATTTATCTAAATACTTTTTAAATTCTTCTTCAAGCTATTACGAACTATCAGCCAGAAAAGGAGATACTTTTCTGGCTATTCGTCTTGCCCCCGATAAGTTCCATAAAATTACAGGAAGTGACCTATCCAAATCCGATACCCGTATCAATCTGGAGCAAGTTATTCCTAAAGAAATATGCCATAAGCTTTTATTGGAACTACAAGATTGTACTAATGTCAATGATCATATTAAGGTATTGGATAAGCATCTAAGTACTTATTACTCCAAATGGTCGAAACCAACTGCCATTTCAACAATCCTTGAGTATATCTTAAAAAACAACGGCATGTTGAATGTTACCGATTTAATAGAGCATTTCCATGTTTCGCATTCTACGCTTAACAGGCATTTCAAAAAGATTACTGGTATGACCGCCAATAAATTCTTAAGACTCATTAGGGTCAATTATATTATTAGGCATATCGAACAAAACGCAACAACCAACATTCTACCTCTAATAGAAAATTACAAGTATTACGACTACTCTCATTTTTCTAAAAATATTAAAGAATTTACAGGTCAAACCCCCAAACAATTCTTTCGAGATAAGCATTCAAACATGAGAGAAATTCTGTATAAAAAAATCGATTTTTAATATCAATTTTACATTTTGACGATTTTTTACATGAAAACTCATCAAAAGAGCATTAAATTTGAATAGAGATAATTTTAATGGGAGAAACATTAGAATGCTATTAATCAATTTAGAAAAAGAGGCGTTGCTATCGCCTCTTTTTTTACCCAAATTATCCCCAGAGTTTTAGACTCTTTTTATCTCAAAAACATAAAACTTTCTGGGCTTTTATTTTATGGATACTTCGTCTAAAAACAACCAAGCATCTCCCTTTCTTATATGCCAATCAGGCAGCTCTCCCCTATTCTTAGCTACGATCTTTATAAAGGCTACTGGTTGCTTTTTGAATTCGGTTTCTATACGCTTTATAATTGGATCTCTACTCTTATCGGTGCTTATCGATTCATCTAACACAGTAGTATAGTTCTTTCCGTCGCTCGAAACAGACACCAGCACTTGTGTTGGCAGCATTACAGATGTAGCTCCTATATGCTGAAAAAAGTTCATGCTTATGTACGACATGTAGGTCAAATTCCCTAATTCAATAATAATATCGAAATCTTTTCCAGAAATTCCCTGCCAACTAGGGTCATCACCACGAGCAATAGCAAATTTATTATCAAATAAGGCCTTGTCCCCTCCACCACTGTAAGTTTCATTATATGGGTTTAAGTATTTAATCTGGCATTTATCACCAAAGCCCGTAGAAAACATACGCTTTAATGGGTAACCGACTGGTTTGCCTTGTCTAAAACACAAGGCATATAAGTTAACAGGACTACGATATAGAATAGGGGCATCGTATAATTGTGAATCTGCATTAGGTTGTGATCCATCCAAGGTATATCGTATTTCATAAAGGTTTAATTCATTGGTTAAAGTAAGCCTAAAATCCCCTGTATCCTTATCAAAACCAACATTATAATCGGGGGTTAAAGCACTTTCAGCATAGTTATACCCTAATTCTTTCAATCGGTCAAAATGAATATCCATTTTCTTTATAAATTGTTCTTTATCCTTTTTGTCGGAAGAACACCAAAGGGCTTCAGAAAGTGCACAAACTCTTGGCAGCATCATATATTGAAGGTGTTTCATATCTTTAATTTGCTCAGTCCATAAGTTCGCTTGCCCTCCCAAAATATGATGCTTCTTATCTTTAGAAATAGCTTCAGGAACTGGATTGAAATCATACACTTTCAACAGGTTATTATAGCCTCCCCAAGACGGAGGTTCGAATTCACTTTTGCCCTGACTGTGGTCAAAATAACAGGGGGATCCCGGTGACATCACCACATCATGACCATCATTCGCTGCTTCAATTCCCCCAGTAACGCCTCGCCAAGACATAACGGTGGCCCTAGGCGGTAATCCTCCTTCAAGAATCTCATCCCAACCTATTAATTTTCTTTGTTTTGAATGAATATAGGCCTCCATTCTTTTTACAAAATAACTCTGTAATGCTTCACCATTACTCAAATTTTCCTCTTCCATTCTTTGTATGCATCGCGTGCACTGAAGCCAGGTTCCCTTTCCTACCTCGTCACCTCCAATATGGACATATTGGTATGGAAACAACTCTATAACCTCCGTTAAAATATTCTGCAAAAACGCAAAGGTCTTATCGTTTCCCGCACAGTAAACACCTGCTCCTTCTGCTCCAACACAGGTGAGTTCTGGATAACACTGTAAAGCCGCTTCAGAATGTCCGGGCATTTCTATTTCCGGAATTACATCAATGTACCTATCGGAAGCGTAAGCCACTATTTCCCTGATATCTTCTTTAGTATAATACCCTCCATATACTGATGCTTCATCATCCCTATAACAAGATTCAAAATCCTCCCATGGTTTCTTATTGGGTTTTACTTTTCGCCATGCTCCCTTGTTTGTTAATTCCGGATAGGCATCTATCTGAATTCTCCAACCAATACCATCTACCAAATGCCAATGAAACTTATTCATTTTATGCATGGCCATTATATCTATTACCTTTTTCACGGAATCCTTTGGAAAAAAGTGCCGGGATACATCCAGCATCATACCTCGCCAAGAAAACTCCGGACTATCATTGATCTTTACCAATTGAAGTATAGGCTCCTTTAAAACTATTTTGGGAGACAATAACTGTTTTAAGGTTTGAATGCCATAAAACAAACCCCGATATGCTCCACTTGAAATTACTATACCTCTGCTAGATACCTCAAGCTGATACCCCCCGTTGGTGTTTCCTGATTCCTGTAAAATGAGCTGGATCGTATTAACATTGGCTTCAGATCCAACACTTAACCTTAAATTAAAGTTTGATTGTAAAAACGCGGTTAGTTCTTCTACTATTTTTTTTCCTTTAACGGTATCGTCAACGACGATAACGGTTTCTTCATTTATATGAAAGTACCCCTTCTCATATTGAACAGAATAAGGCTGTGGTATAACACCACTTTGTAACTGAACATTATTTTTACAGGATATTATTAGAAATAAAACACCTGCAAAACATATTTTAATACAATTCATCTTAAAATTTTAAACGCCTTTTGCCTTCAAATAACGTTCTAAATTGGCCTGATCTAAGGCATCACTATCCTTATATTTTATGCGTATAGCTTCTAACTTCTTATGCATAGTCTTGCGAACTTCCAGATAATCAGGATCATCATAGACATTATGCATTTCGGAAGGGTCTTTATCCAAATCGTATAATTCCCAGGTATCAATATCGTAATAAAAGTGAATTAGTTTATAACGGTCTGTTCTAACACCGTAATGTCTTTTTACATGGTGCTCACCCGGAAACTCATAATACCCATAATAAATAGCATCACGCCAGTCGGAGGTCTCTCCTTTTACCAATTCTCTAAACGATTCTCCCTGAATATCCGACGCAATATCTACACCTGCATAATCTAAAAAAGTAGGCGCAAAATCTAAGTTCTGTACCATTTCATTAATTACCGTACCCGGTTTGATCTCTCTTGGGTATTTCATTAACAACGGTGTTCTAAACGACTCTTCGTACATAAAACGTTTGTCAAACCAACCATGCTCTCCTAAATAAAAGCCTTGATCGGATGTATAAACAACTATTGTATTTTCTTCTAACCCGTTAGCTTTCAAATAATCGAGTATCTCGCCTACACCATCATCAACCGACTGTATGGTACTTAAATAATCCTCCATATAGCGATTGTATTTCCATAAGGCCAAAGCTTCACCTTCTAGCTTTTGCGCTTTAAAATCGGAAATAATCGGATCATAATGGGCGTCCCAAGCCAACTTCTGGATGGAATCCATTCGGTTATACTGACCTTGGAAAGCGTTTCGATATCTAGTCTTTATTTCACCTTCTTTGTCCAACATTTTTAAATCGTAAACCACATCCATATGCTTATAAATTCCCATTTCATGTTTTGCAGCTGCTTCTCTACCTTTATAGTCATCAAAAAAATTAGCTGGCGGCGTAAAATCCTTATTCTTAAAAAGATCAAAGTATTTAGGTTCTGGCATCCAGGTTCTATGTGGTGCTTTTTGGTGATACAACAATAAAAAAGGTTTGTCTTTTTCTCGCTTGTTATTAAGCCAATCTAAAGCAATATCTGTTGTAACCGAGGTTACATAACCTTGGTATCTTTTTTTGACTCCATTTTCGATAAAATCTGGATTATAGTATTGGCCTTGTCCCGGTAAAACATTAGAATAATGGAATCCCTGCGGTAAACCATCTAAATGAATCTTTCCAACCATAGCTGTTTGGTATCCCGACTTTTGAAGCGACTTTGCAAAATTTTCTTGATCCCAATTAAATTCTTGAATGTTATCCACTTTTCCATTAATATGACTATGTTTTCCTGTTAGCATAACAGCTCTACTTGGTGCGCAAATGGAATTGGTAACGAACCCTTTATTAAAAATAGCTCCTTCTTTAGCTATTCTATCAATATTGGGTGTATTATTGAGTCCGTGTCCGTAGGCACTTATTGCTTGATAAGCATGGTCATCGCTCATAATAAACACAATGTTTGGTTGTTTATATTTTTCTACGCTTTCTTGCCTGTCATCCTTATTTTTGCATCCCATCAACATCATTCCTATCAGGCAAGCCAACGCTATTATACGCGAACCAGACTTTATTGTAACAATTATTTTTCTAAAACGTTTAAAAGGCATTTGTTTCATAGATATAACTTAGTTATTTATGTTTAATAGTAACCCTGCAATATATCCAATAATTTAATAACAACTATGTATTATTTTTGCCTAAACTTGAATATTTTCACTTTTTTTAAATGATAAAACGCAATCTTTGAATAAAGAATTTCTTGAAACGAACTATCCCTGGTCAGAGCCATAGGGGTATACTTAGAATGAGCCTGTATCGAGCTTGTCGAGATGCTCTGTACAGGTTTCGCTCGTTTCATTTTGACCTCACAAGGCCAATCCCGTTAAAACGGGAATAACAATTTCAACGGAAAGCACGACCCTGAGCGTCGAGGAATTCTTTTTAATTAAAATCTGCTATTCGTGAGCCAATCACTGCTATTAGTCTAAAAACAATAAAGAAGCAAGCATTAAATTTTTAAATTGCAGTAGATAATACTTTTAATTAGTTTTTAAAACACTAAACCTATTAAAATGAATAGTTTTTCCAATACGCTAAAAAACATTTTTAATATTCTTGTTTTCTTATTAAGCTTTCAGTTTTATTCGCAAACCAATACAAGACCCAATGTAATTGTAATCTACACAGATGACCAAGGTTCTGTTGATTTGGGAAGTTATGGTTCCGAAGATATTTACACACCTAACCTCGACAGATTAGCCAAAATGGGGACACGTTTTACCCAAGCTTATGTAGCCGCTCCTGTATGTGCACCTTCCAGAGCTGCTTTATTAACCGGTAAATATCCCCAAAATGCTGGAGTAACAGGAAATACATCGGCAACACCCGGGTCTCATGGTCTGCCAGAAGCACAGTATACATTGGCTGAATTATTTAAGGACAACGGTTATAAGACAGGGCATATAGGAAAATGGCATTTGGGTATGAGCGAAGCGTCTGGCCCCAATGCTCAGGGCTTTGATTATTCGTTTGGACACCTTCGTGGTTGTATTGATAACTATTCACATTATTTTTACTGGGAAGGCCCTAACATACACGATCTTTACGAAAACGGCAAGGAAGTGTTTTATGATGGTCAATACTTTCCTGATTTAGCATCAAATAGAGCTTTGGATTTTGTTGAAAAGAACAAAAATGAACCGTTCTTTATGTATTATGCCATTAATATGCCACATTACCCTTACCAACCAACACAAAAATGGCGTGACTACTATAAAGACGTAGAAAAACCAAGAGGTGATTACGGAGCATTTATTTCAACCATCGATGAGCGTATTGGCTTCTTAATAGATAAATTAAAATCACTAAAACTTTTAGAGAATACTATTATTGTGTACCAATCAGACAATGGGTATTCTACCGAGATAAGAGCTTTTGGTGGTGGTGGCGATTCTGGTCCTTACAGAGGGGCTAAAAGTAGTCTATTTGAAGGTGGCATACGACTTCCAACCATCATCAGTTGGAAAGACCACCTTCCTGAGAATATAGTAAATGATCAATTTCTTGTAAATATTGACTGGATGCCAACTTTAGCTAAGTTATGTAACTTGAAGAAACTGGCACCTAATTTAGACGGTATCGATATGTCTAAAATGCTTCAAAACCCAAACACATCATCTCCCAGAACCAATGCTTTCTGGAAATATGGAAACCAGTGGGTTGTTAGAAAAGGAAATTGGAAACTTATTGGTTATCCAAAAGACACCTCTCACAAAGGAGAACTAAACATGGAAAGCGATGCTTTATTTTTGTCTAATTTAGGCAATGATGTCTCCGAGATGGTAAATTTAGCCGAAAAGCACCCCGATGTAGTAAAAGAACTAATTGATCTATACCTTTCCTGGGAACACGGAGCCAAAAATGACATTCCCAAAAAAATGCAAAAAGTTATACATTTAGGTAGCGAAGCCAACATAAATGCCACAACGCCCCTGCATAACAAATACAAAAACCTTGATGTATTGCTTGATGGCAAACGGGGCTATAACGATTATGCTTCTGGACAATGGATAGGGCAAGAAGGTAAAAATTTAGAATTTATTATTGATTTAAAGGCTATAAAGAAGCTTTCCCGAATTAGTGTTGGTTATATGCATGAACCTGGAAATTGGATATTTAGCCCTAAGTCTGTTGAATTACATTTTTCTGATGATGGCAAAACATTTGGACAGCCACAAAAAGGCCTTCTCCCTTCCAATAGCTCTAACAAAAACAAGTTTGTTGATTTATTTACAATGTCTATCGATAAAAAAAGTAGATTTTTAAAAATTAAAATACAAGGTATTGGCTCCTGTCCCAAAGGGCATCCTGGTGATGGATTTCCTGCTTGGTTTTTTATAGATGAAATTATTATAGAATAATTCTGTTTATCAAAACAAAAGAATTTCTTGAAACAAACTATTTCATAGGGAAGAGTATCGAGAATTTTTTTTGACTACAAACTTTTCATTTAATTGATAATTAAGCAATTAAGGAATGATTTTTGATACTAAATACGAAATAAGTTATTAGACTTAAATATTTTTAGTTTATTGAAATTTCAATAGCTTATATACGTCTAATGATAAAAGTACTTCTAAAATTAAAACGTATGAAAACTTTAGTTTATTTAGTATTAACTGTAGGCATTCTTATAGGTTGCAATAGCTCCAAGACTATGGCAACTAAAGACCATGTCGCAAAACAAGAGGCCGTCAATGATACGGTACGCATTGCAAACGATGAGATTGAATACGAGATTATTATTATAGAACCAGGGTTTAATTTCTGGTTGGCTAGTAGAGCAAGACCTGAAGGTTACTACTCCCAACAGTTTATGGAAAATAGAAACATGTTTTACGTAAACGAATGGAACAGAAGGGTTTTAAGTCCAAATCGCTTTAACCCTAATCTATATGAAATGCAAATAGACTATCAACCCCATATTGATTATGGATACGACGTTAACTATAAACTATACAATTATTTTATATACTTTCAATTAACCTATAATCAACGATTAGCTGGTTTTATTCCTAGGATTTAAATCTCTTTTGGCTATTTTTGCATTTTAAATTATTTCTGTGAGAAGATTAAAAGAACGTTGGGAGATACATAAAAACTGGCAATTGCTCTTCCCTGTTATTGGGCTTATAGCATTGATTTATTCGGCATATAAATTATCTAGTGTATTTATTGCCCCTGTTTATAGTAGTTACATTTACATTTTAACAGTAATTTTATTTTTTGCGCTACTAAAACTGGTGCTTACCATCTTCAACAAACTAGAAAAGAAATGGCAAGTAACGTATCGTTGGGAACTTATAACTATTTTTCTAGTCTTTGCCTTTACTGGCTCTTCTTCTGTTTTTGTAAGCCGTCCCATTATAAAATTGGCTGGAATAACAAAAGACAACTTACCTCTAGCTATTTATTGGGGTCTATATATAGTAATTGGATTTGTTTTTTACCAAATTACTTTGGTATTAATGGGATGGTTATTTGGTCAATTTAAGTTCTTTTGGGACTTTGAGAAAAAGATGCTCCGTCGTTTAGGCTTTAAGCGTTTTATTGATTAATGAAAGAATTAAGAACACATATAGTTTTTAAATCTTTTACCTTCTTATTGGCAGTAACTCTGTTGCTTCCAGCTACCATAAAGTTTGCTCATATTTTTTCGCACCACAAGCACGAAGTCTGCTTAGGTGAATCTACAACACACCTGCACAAGGTAGATGTAGATTGTGCTTTTTATAAGTTTAAATTAAGCAACAGCTATACTTTTTCGTTATATAGCATTGAGTTGTTTTCGGTTGAAGAGCCTACTTTAAAAATAGAATCACATTATACTTTTTTAAGTGAATACCAATCAAGGCACACCGCTCTTCGAGGTCCTCCTACAACATTAATTTTATAGTGCACCCGCTGAAGAAATAAGAAATCATTCAGCCCTTAAAATCAATTATAAACAGAAATTATAGGTTTTCAATATATGAATGAAATACCTATAATTTCCAGTACTTTTTATATAAACAGAAATATGAAATTAATAATAAATATGCTGCTATGCCTAAGCATAGCTAGTGTACAAGCCCAAAATATACTAGAAGGAAGCGTGGTCGAGACGACTTCCCAAAAAGGTCTAGCTTTTGTAAATGTTTACCTCCCTGATTTAGAAAAAGGGACTTATACAGACGAAGACGGTTCTTTCAACATAAGTGGTCTGCCCTCAGGCAACTACACCTTGATTGTTTCTGCCTTAGGATACGAAACCTTTTCTTTAAGAACGACAATACCTTCAAATGCCCCCCTTACCATATCATTAACACCTTCTGCCATAGAAATTGAAAGTGTTATTATTTCTACACCATTTCACAAACTACAAAGTGAAAATGTTATGAAAGTGGAACAGGCAAACGTAAGTGATCTAAAATCTAATGGCGCTATAACCCTTGCAGATGGTATCAGCAATATTGCTGGGGTAGAAAGCATTTCTACTGGCTTAAGTATTGGAAAACCTGTAATTAGGGGACTTAGTTCTAATAGAGTTTTAGTATACACGCAAGGTGTTCGATTGGAAAACCAACAATTTGGAGATGAACACGGATTAGGAGTTAACGATGCGGGCATAGAAAGTGTAGAAGTTATAAAAGGGCCTGCTTCACTACTCTACGGTAGTGATGCACTTGGAGGAGTTTTATACTTAAACCCCGAGCGTTTTGCTCAACAAAACACCAATTCGGGCGATATTAATGCCAATTATATTAGTAATACAAATGGTTACTCTACGAGTGCAGGTTATAAGCAATCCAACGATCATTTTAAATTTCTATTTAGAGGAAGTCTTGCTGAGCATTCCGATTACAAAACCAAATCATACCGTGTTACCAATACCCGATTTAGAGAGCAAGACTTTAAGGCTGGATTAGGCTACCAGTCTAAAGGGTTTAAAACAGAATTTCGATATAATGTCAATAATTTAAAACCAGGTATCCCAGAAGGCATAGGTGAGCAATCCACCAACAAGTCACCACTATTACCCTTCCAAGAGGTAACAAATCATGTATTTAGTTCTAAAACTAAACTCTTTTTTAATACTTCAAGCTTAAATATTAACTTAGGCTATATATATAATGATCGTAAAGAGTTTGAAGAGCACCATCACGACGAACACGAAGAAGACCATGAGGAAGAAGATCATGAGGAAGAACTCCATGATGACGATATTCTGGAAGCTGCTTTACACATGAAACTAAAAACCATAAATTATGATGTTAAATACAACTTGCCAAAACTAGGAAAGTTTGAAACCATAATAGGCATCCAGGGTATGAACCAGGTAAATACAAATTATGGAGAAGAAACCCTAATTCCCAATGCGATAACTAATGATATTGGGATTTTAGGAACATCCCATATTCATTTTAAAAATGCAGATATTCAATTAGGTGCTCGTTTCGACCATAGGAATATAGAAATCAATAACACACTGAATAGAAACTATAATAGTTTTAACGGTGCCATAGGATTTAAAACAAATATTACCCAAAATATTACTAGTAGAATTAATCTAGCCAGTGGTTTTAGGGCTCCAAATTTGTCTGAATTAGCTTCTGACGGCACACATGAAGGTGCCAACCGCTATGAAATTGGAAATAGCAATTTAAAAAATGAGCAAAACTTTCAAACGGATGTTTCATTAGAATACAAAAGTCAACATCTAGAATTTTTTGTTAACGGATTTTACAATACAGTAAATAATTATATATTCCTTGCTCCCAACGGAACAGAAATAGACAATACTCCTGTTTTTACGTACTCCCAAGAAGATGCTAAACTTTACGGTGGGGAATTTGGATTTCATTTACATCCTCACCCTCTAGATTGGTTACACTTTGAAACAAGTTTTGAAACGGTTACCGGAAAACAAACCAATGGTTTATATCTACCTTTAATTCCAGCCAATAGCTTAAATAATATGGTTAAAGTAGAACTAAATAACAAGTGGTTACACAAAGGCTACGTCTTTGTTAAGCTTAAATCTGTATTTGAACAGAATAAGGTCGGTGATTTTGAGGATAACACCCCTGGTTATAACTTACTAAATGCTGGTTTAGGAGGATCCTTTATGTGTTTAAAACGTGAATTAACTGTAATGTTAACAGGTAACAACCTTGCCAACAAAACATACATAAGTCATTTATCTCGCTTAAAAACTGATGGTATCTTTAATATGGGAAGAAACATCAATATAGGTATAACCTACAAACTGTAAAAGCAACGTAAAGAGAAGATTGTTTGGTTGCGTATGGAGTCATCATACGCAACCTTTTTATTTACAAATGGCTCTCGTTAGCTATTTTCTGCTATGGATTTAGCATTAAAGACATAAACATACAACCACATTAACGTAAAGGTTGGCACAACATCTACACCTGGCATTAGCTCTTCTACAAAAGAAACAACTGCTGCTATTTTCCCTGCTCTGCCCTTATAGAGCTTAGTCATTAGCCAAGCCGATACCGGAGCCCAAACTACATCTGAAAATTCTCCAACTCCTGGAATTAAAAAGGATACATATCCTATTGCATCCAAAAAAAGACAAAGCACTAACTTTTTATACTTGTTCATAGAATAGCCAATTGTAAAATCATTATGAATACTATAGGACTATTTACTTTCCTATCAACTTTAGAAACTCGTTTCTTGTTTCAATTTTTTCAAATTGTCCTCTAAATCCCGAGGTGGTCGTTACCGAATTTTGCTTTTGTACACCACGCATCATCATGCACATGTGGTAAGCTTCAATTACAACAGCAACACCTTGAGGCTTTAAGGTATCGTTTATACAGTCTAACACACCTTCTGTAAGACGTTCCTGAACTTGCAATCGCCTTGCAAAAATATCGACCACCCTAGGCAGTTTGCTTAACCCAACTATATTTCCATTAGGTATATATGCAATATGTGCTTTACCAAAGAACGGGAGCATATGGTGCTCACAAAGCGAGTACAGCTCTATATCCTTAACAATTACCATTTCATTATAAGACTCTTTAAACATAGCGCTTTTAAGTACCTCAACGGGGTCTTGATGATATCCTTGGGTTAAAAACAACATAGCCTTTGCTGCCCGCTCAGGTGTTTTTAATAATCCATCCCGAGTCGTATCTTCTCCCAATTCTTCAATAATACTCTTATAGCGGTTTTTAACATCGTCCGTAACCTGAATATTGTATTCTTCTAACTTTTTATATGGCATCTAACTTAAATTTATAGTTATAAAAATAATCAAAAATTATTAGTCTACTTTCCGTTTTAAACTTGTAAAACGTTAACATTTTAAAAGTTATTTCAACATATAGCTATGAAAACTAAAAATGATATGTATTCGTTTTACAAAAATATTATAAGGTTATATTTATGCTTATTAAACAAAAACATATTGTATCTTCCAAAAACATATAGGTAATCTTATAAATGTTAACACATATCCAACATACTATGAGCTTACTCTTTTAAAATATAAAAAAGCTTAAACTATTGTAAACTAACACAAATGCTTTCTCCTTTATATAAAACTGATTTTTTCATATTAACTCTAACTTAAACCAAGTGAAAAAACTCATTTTCTTTATTTCAATATTCAACATGTTTTTAACATTTGCTCAAGAAAAGAAAGAGTTAATTGTTTTTAGAACCGATATAGCCCCAAAAATTGACGGCATTCTTGATGATATGGCTTGGAAAAATGCCAACGAAGCTACTAATTTTATACAATTTCAGCCAGATATGGGAATCAATGAAAAGGCACATCAAAAAAATGAAATTAAGATGACCTATGATGATGATGCCATTTATATTTCTGCCTACTTACAAGATGCCCCCAATAACATTATGAAACAGCTTACAAGTAGGGATGATTTTGGTCAGTCTGATTATTTTGGAGTCACCCTCAACCCTAATAATGATTCACAAAACGACACTAAGTTTATTGTGTTTAGCTCTGGTGTCCAAGCAGATGCCATAGCTACTACTGGAGGCAAAGATGATTTTGAGTGGAACGCTGTATGGAAAAGTGCTGTAACTATTGCAGAAAATGGTTGGATAGTTGAAATTAAAATACCGTATGCAGCTTTACGCTTCTCAAATGAAGCCATACAAACCTGGGGTGTAAACTTTCATAGATACTTTAGAAAAACCAAAGCGCAATATTCATGGAATCCTATAGATACCACCACCGGATACGAAGGACTGTACCACGGTGAAATAAAAGGGATTAAAAACATAAAACCTCCCACACGACTTAGTTTTAATCCATTCGCCTCTTACCTCGTTAATCATTTTAATAATGAAACCAATAACGATTTCAGTTTAGGTTTGGATGTCAAATATGGCATAAATGAAAACTTTACAATTGACGCTACCTTAATTCCCGATTTTAGTCAAGCTGGTTTTGACGATGTGCAGCTTAACTTAGGGCCATTCGAACAGCAGTTCGCCGAACAACGCCAGTTTTTTAAGGAAGGTGTTAATCTTTTTTCAAAAGGAGATCTCTTCTACTCCAGGCGTATTGGCAGTAAACCTGTAGCCTATCAAAACGTAAAAAATTCTCTTAAAGAGGATGAAATAATCATCAGTGCCTCAGAAAACATAAAAATGTTGAATGCAGTCAAACTATCCGGACGGACAAAAAGCGGGCTAGGCATTGCTTTTTTTAACGCGTTCACAGAGAAGACCAATGCAGAAATTCAAGATACAATATCTAAAAATAGTAGAATAGAGGTTATTGAACCCTTTGCGAACTATAATGTTGTGGTCTTAGATCAACAATTTAACAGAAATTCTTCTGTAAGTATCGTAAATACCAATGTAACTAGAAAAGGAAATTTTAGAGATGCCAATGTTACAGCATTACTAACCAATATAAGGAATAAAAAAAATACATTTGGCATAGAGACGCAGTTTAAAATGAGTCGCTTAAGTGATATTGGAGATTCTCAAAATGGTTATAGTTCCAAGATTGAAATCGGCAAGATTAGTGGTAATTTTCAATATGGAATTGAACACGAACTTGTTAATAGAACATACGATATCAATGACCTGGGAATCAATTTCCAAAATAACTATAGCCATTTTACGGGCAAATTTTCATACGAAATATTCAAACCAACCAAAATATTCAATAATTTTAGTATTAATGCTACTTCAACTTACAAAAGAAGGTATAAGCCCGATACTTATAATGGAAATAATTTTATGGTCGATTTTTTCGCCCAAACGAGAAAACTATTTGCTTTTGGAGCCGATATAAATATTGAAATTGGCAAACAATACGACTATAATGAATCTAGAGAAAACAAAGCTTTTATATACAAAAACCTATTGGAAACAATGTTTTGGATTTCTACAAATTATAACAAAACCTTTGCAATTGATAGTCGTATACGATTTGAAACTTTATTTGACCATGAAAGGGATTTTATAGGATATGGTTTTGAAATTAGTCCAAGGTTACGTTTAAGTGATAAACTTATTTTTACTTACGGTTTTGATTATAATACCAAAGAAGGTGGTCGAGGTTATGTGTCCAAAATAAATGACGATATTATTTTTGGTGAATACAATCAAAATTCGATTGAAAACACTATTTCTGGAAAATATCATTTCAACACAAAGCATGGGCTTTCTTTATCGTTTAGAAATTATTGGAGTACAGCAACCTATGATCCTAGTTTGTTTAGACTTCAAGAAGACGGAACTTTATCTACCAATGATAATTACACTGTAAATGACATTAACGATCCTAACAGAAACTTTAATATTTGGAATTTGGATTTAAAATATACTTGGGATTTTGCTCCCGGAAGTCAACTTGTTGCCTTATACAGAAATCAGTTGTTAAGTAATACAACAGCTTCTAAAGATGATTATTTAGTTAGTTTAAAAAACATTTTAAATGAGCCTATGCGGCAAGTTTTCTCCATGCGCTTCGTTTACTATATAAATTACAATAACTTTAAGAAATCGTTGCAACACAAAAACAGTTAAAGTTTGTACAATAGATCACAAAGTATTACTTTCATTGTTCGAAAAAAAGATAATGATTCAAGCAAAAAATATTCATAAATATTATAACGATTTACACGTTTTAAGAGGTGTTGACATTCATGTTAAAAAAGGAGAAATCGTTTCGATAGTAGGTGCTTCTGGAGCAGGAAAAACTACTTTGCTACAAATATTGGGCACTTTAGATAACGCTTCTAAAAAAGAACCTTTTGAGCTAAACATTAACAACTATAGTATAAATGATCTCAAAGAAAGGGCTGTCGCTAAATTTAGAAATGAGCATATTGGTTTCATTTTCCAGTTTCACCAATTGCTTCCAGAATTTACGGCTTTAGAAAATGTATGTCTACCTGCATTCATCAAAGGAACAAAAAAGGCTGATGCCGAAAAAAGAGCAAAAGAATTATTGGATTTCTTAGGTTTATCACACCGCTACCACCACAAACCCAATGAATTATCGGGAGGCGAACAACAACGTACTGCTGTTGCAAGAGCACTAATCAATAACCCTGATTTAATTTTTGCTGATGAGCCCTCTGGTAACCTTGATAGTGAATCGGCCGAAATACTGCATAGCCTCTTTTTTAAACTTCGTGACGAATTTGGGCAGACCTTTGTTATAGTTACGCATAACGAAGAACTGGCCAATCTAGCCGATAGAAAGCTTACAATGGTTGACGGTAAAATTATTGATTAACTTTGATACAAAAGGACCTAAAGGATTTTCTAGATGAGAAAGTACTTCAATATAACAATCGAAAGTTTATTGAAAGCGACCCTATTCAAGTACCACACCAATACAGTATAAAAGAAGATATTGAAATTGCTGGTTTTTTAACGTCAACCATTGCTTGGGGTAACCGTAAGAGTATTATAAAAAATGCTAAGCGTTTAATGAAGTTAATGGACAATGCTCCTTTTGATTTTGTAATGCATCATAAAGAAACCGACCTGGAACGTCTTTTATCTTTTGTACACAGAACATTTAACGGAGATGACTGTATACAATTCATTACTTCGCTACAACACGTTTATAAAAATCATAATGGTTTAGAAGCCGTTTTTGTTAAACATGCAAAAACCAATTCATTGCAAATGGCCATTTCCAAGTTTAAAACTATATTCTTCGAAATTGAACATTTGCCAAGAACCCAAAAGCATGTTAGTGATCCATTAAAAAATTCGGCAGCAAAACGTATCAACATGTTTTTGCGTTGGATGGTTAGAAATGACCAAACAGGTGTCGATTTTGGCGTTTGGAATGAACTTTCTCCAAGTCAATTGTCCTGTCCGTTAGACGTACATTCTGGCAATGTGGCAAGAAAGCTTGGTCTACTTACCAGAAAACAAAATGATGCAAAAGCACTTTTAGAATTAGACACCAGTTTACGTAATCTAGATTCGAAAGACCCTGTTAAATATGATTTTGCCTTGTTTGGTTTAGGTGTTTTTGAAGGATTTTAAAGAGTGTTAACGTATGTTAATTCTTTTACGCCACAAACTCAAAATAGTAAATTAGTCCGTTAAAAACTAATTTTATACCATTATCAATGAAAAAACTACTCGCTTTTCTCTGTCTAATTAGTGCTATTACCCATGCACAAAATAGAAAAATACCAGCCGATACTACTGTTTTAACTTCGCACAGTGTAACCATAAAAGGCATCAATTTATCGTACACAGCTACAACGGGTACACAGCCAGTATGGAATGGAAACGGCGAACCTATTGCTAGTCTATTTTATACTTATTACCAACGTAGTAACGTTAAAAACAAAGATAATAGACCTCTTATCATCTCTTTTAATGGAGGGCCAGGTTCTGCTTCCGTATGGATGCACATTGCTTATACAGGCCCTAAAATTTTAAATATTGATAAGGAAGGATATCCCATTCAACCCTATGGTGTAAAAGACAATCCAAATTCTATATTGGATATAGCCGATATTGTGTATGTAAACCCTGTGAATACTGGTTATTCAAGAATGCTTCCTAACAAGGAAGGAAAGCTACCAGAAAGAGAAACTTTTTTTGGTATCAATGCAGATATTAAATATTTAGCAGAATGGATAAACACCTTTATTACCAGAAATAATAGATGGAAATCTCCTAAATACATTATTGGGGAAAGTTATGGTGGTACGCGCGTAATGGGGCTCGCTAATGAATTACAAAGTAGCCAATGGATGTACTTAAACGGTGTTATTCTAGTATCTCCCGCCGATTATAAACTCTATAGCACAAGCCAACCTATATATTCTACTTTAAACCTCCCCTACTTTACTGCTGCAGCTTGGTATCAAAAAGCATTGCCAAATGAGTTACAGCAACAAGATTTACTCGACATATTACCCGAAGTCGAAGATTATACAATCAATACATTAATGCCCGCAATAGCTAAAGGTGGATTTATTTCTAACAATGAAAAGCAAGAAGTTGCTCAAAAAATGAGTTATTACTCTGGATTGAGCAAAACAGCTATCTTACAAAATAACTTAGATGTTCCCACCAGTTTCTTTTGGAAAGAATTATTAAGAAACAAAACAGGTCATACCATAGGTAGGTTAGACTCCAGATATTTGGGGATTGACAAAAGAGAAGCTGGTGACAGCCCAGATTATAGTCCAGAATTAACTTCATGGATGCACTCCTTCACCCCTGCCATCAACTATTATATTAAAAAACACCTCAACTTTAAAACCGATATAAAGTATAACATGTTTGGTAATGTACACCCCTGGGATAGAAGAAATGATAATACCAGAGATCAGTTGAGACAAGCAATGGCTGTGAATCCTTATTTAAAAGTGCTGATTCAGTCGGGTTATTATGATGGAGCTACTACCTATTTTGGAGCAAAATATACTATGTGGCAAATTGATCCGAGTGGGAAAATGAAAGACCGCTTTACGTTTAAAGGTTACAGAAGCGGTCATATGATGTACCTTAGACAAGAGGACTTGGTAACTGCAAACGATGACCTAAGAACCTTCATAAAAAATTCTTTATCTAATGGAAAATCGGCTAAATACTAAACTTAATCACTATAATATTAATCAATAAAAACGCCTGTTGTAGTAACGTACAACAGGCGTTTTTATTATTGTATATTTACTCTTAACCTTTTAGCCAAGCTTCACGTAATTTTATTTGTGCTTCACTTGCGTTTTCATTTACTTGAATACTTTCTCCTTTGGTATAAGGTTGGGTTGTAATTGTTTTAATAACAACCTCCTCGCCTTTTCTATTAAGCTTAACTTCTATCTCTTTACCTGGTTTCCACATAAACATCTCTGTTAAAAGCTCGTTTACATTTTGCATAGTAAGTTCTGTACCATTAACGGTTTTAATAATATCACCAGATTTTACGCCTTGCTCGGCCCAAAAACTATTATCAGCTACCATATCAGTAAAAAATACAGTTCCATAATTAGGGTTGGCTCCTATAATTAAAACGCCTGCATTTTGAACAAAATTCGTTTTTACTTTGGCTTCTGCAGTTTTCAAACCTACCTTATTAAAAAATTCGTCATAATCAATTGGTGTAGTTCCTATAACGTGCGTGTCGAAAAAAGTTCTTAAAGACGGATAAGTCATTGCTACAATTTCATCAATTATCTTGTCATCTTCAAATGGCTTATTCTTTCCATATTTATTTGACAATTCCTTCATAAGTGATAAAATACCTCTACTCTCGTTACTCTCCTCTCGCATCAAGATATCTATACACATGCCTATTAGAGCTCCTTTTTGGTAAACATTAATATATTGGGAAGCATAGGGTTCTTCCAAAATACGCTCACTCATTTCGGTAAAACTCATAGTATCGTCCATATCAAGGGAGTATTGGATTTTTTCCATAAGCTTAGTGTAAAATGCTTCATCGGATATCAGTCCTTGATTGACTTGAAATAATGTTGCAAAATATTCGGTTACCCCCTCGTACATCCATAAGTGTTTTGAGAATGTAGGCTTATTGTAATCGAAATAATGCACATCTTCAGAATGTACGCTTAAAGGTGTTACAATATGAAAGAACTCATGAGAAACCACATCTATCATTCCTTCATCTAAAGCTTCCTTAGACATAGATTCTGGCATAACGACTACTGTAGATGTATGGTGTTCTAAAGCACCAAATCCCTTGGGTGAATCTTCTTTTCCTTCCGACAGATATAAATATATATCATATCGCGGTGTTGTATTTACGGCTCCCAAATAATTCTTTTGGGCCTGCATCATTTTAAAAATGGTTTCTTTTAGTGATTTAGCCGAATGGACTTTATTTGGCGAGTAAACACTCAATACTATTTTAATATCACCAACTTTAAATTCTTCAACATCCAAATTACCATACATCATTGGGTTATCGGTAATTTCAAAATAACGGGTAGCAAAATAACTACTAGTCGTGTATTTCCCGTCGTCACTTTCTTTTGTTCCTATATTTTGTAAAGCTGATGTTCTAGCAAAGTTACTGGGAGCAGTTACGTCCAATTTATATTGATTGTTCTTTAAAACATCAAAATACCCTATAAATCCGTGCAGATTAAGCACATAATTATTTGGTTCGATATTAGTTCCTGCTGGAGAGAATGGCTGTTCTCCTCCAATACCTCCTTCAACTTCTAAATCGTAGGTGTCATTAACCAAATAGGTTATTTTATCTAACTTCTTGGCATTAGTAATAGTCCAGGAATTAGTGCTCCCCTTAACCACTTCCATTTCATTTCCTTTATAATCGTAAGCTTTAAAGCCCTCTATATACTTACCAAAATCACTTACCGAATAAGTACCTTGCACCACTTTTGGCAAATAATATGTTACCGTTTCTACCGTAAACCGTCCTGGGTTAATCGTAACGGGGGCTTTATCATCATTCACTTGATCTAAACGTATGGTCGTTTCTATTGGTAAGCTTGTGGCCAAATCGTTTTTAGTCCTCGTTACATTACAACTTACTATTAAAACACCTGCTAATAATACAGTAAACCTGTTAATTTTCATCTTCTAATTATATATTCTGTTTGTAAATGCCGAAAATACTATTATGTTACCTGCCTTTTTCTTAAGGTTCTGTTAAAAGATGAATTATGTATATTCGCAAAATGCAAAAGCCCTTAATAAGTATACTAACACCATTTAAAAATACAGAAGCTTATCTAGCCGAATGTTTGGATTCCATTTTAAAACAATCTTATACCCATTGGGAATTATTGATAGTGGACGATCATTCTACCGATAGCAGCTATGAAGTAGTTAAACGTTTTGCTAAAAATGACAATAGAATAAAACTGATAAAAAATGAAGGTAATGGCATTATAGAAGCTCTTAAGCTTGCTTTTAAGCTAAGCAAGGGCGACTTTATTACAAGGATGGACAGTGATGATATTATGCCCCCAAATAAACTAAAGGTTTTAGCAACAAATCTTTTAAATTATGGCAAACAACATGTTGCTGTTGGCTTGGTAAAATATTTTTGTGATGGAGGAGTTAAAGAAGGTTATAAAAGTTACGAACAATGGCTTAATACATTAACCGAAATCGGTAGTAATTATTCTGAAATATATAAAGAGTGCGTTATTCCTTCTCCGTGTTGGATGGTTTACCGAGATGATTTAATAGCTTGTGATGCATTCAACCCCAACCGATATCCCGAAGATTACGATTTAACATTCCGGTTTTATAAACACCAATATAAGTGTATTCCTTGTAACGATGTACTGCATTACTGGAGAGACTACAACACACGTACTTCCAGAACGCATATACATTACGCACAAAACCATTTTACCACACTAAAACTCCATTATTTTTTGGACGTAGATTACGATCCCAAAAGAACACTTGTAATATGGGGAGCGGGAACAAAAGGCAAACTCATCGCTAAAATTTTAACAAGAAAAGGCATTCCTTTTGAATGGATATGTGACAACCCCAATAAGATTGGTCGCGACATATACGGAACAAAACTTAGGGCTTTTAACTACTTAAAACAGCTAACAAATGCGCAAAGCATCATAACAGTAGCTAACAAAAAGGCCCAAAAGGAAATTAGGGCTTACCTTAAACAAATTGATATGAAACCTGTAGAAGATTATGTATTCTTTTGTTAACTTCGCTTTGTACAACAAATAATAAATATCATTTTATATATTTATAACAAATAAAAGGCATGCAGTTTAAACACCCCGAACTTCTTTACGCTTTATTTTTACTGTTAATCCCTATTATTGTCCACCTATTCCAATTACGGAAATTTCAAAAAGTCGCTTTCACCAACGTCGCTTTTTTAGAGGCAGCGACATTGAAAACGCGTAAAAGTTCACAAATAAAAAAATGGCTTATTTTAACCATTAGACTCTTTCTGTTTACTGCTGTTATTTTAGCATTTGCACAACCTTATACCACTAAACAGGGTACTTATAATACCGAAAAGGAAACGGTTATTTATCTTGATAATTCTTATAGCATGCAGGCTAAAGGTAACCAAGGAGAACTTTTAAAACGTGCTGTTCAGGACATTATTAGTAATGTACCCAATAATGAAACCATTTCATTAATTACTAATAATGACACATACAAAAACGCCTCTATTAAGGCTATTAAGAATGAGTTGTTACAATTAGAGTATACTTCAAGTTCATTAACCAATCAAGCCGCCATATTAAAAGCCAAAACCCTTTTTAGTAAAAGAAAGAATACCTTAAAAAACTTAGTCTTTATATCTGATTTCCAACAGGACATATCAGATTTTAAACCTCTAGCAGATTCTCTAGAGAAATTGCACATGGTTAAACTACGACCTGTAAACAACAACAATGTTTCTATAGATAGTGTATATATTTCCAAAATAACCGCTACAAGCACAGAGCTTAAGGTGGATATAAAAAACAGCGGTGACCCAATTGAGAACTTACCGATATCTTTATTCAATAATGATACTCTAATAGCCAAAACATCAATATCTATTGAGAAAAATACCCAAACAAACTTCTCGCTTCCCCTAAAAGGCACTATAAGTGGACGAATAGCAATAGACGATGTTAACCTTACTTTTGACAACAACTTTTTTTTTAATATCGACAATAACACTAAAATAAATGTATTGAGCATAAATGCTTCCGACGATTCTTTTTTGAAGCGTATTTATACAGCCGATGAATTTAATTATATCTCGACTTTAGAGGAACGGCTAAACTATAATACATTAGACAAGCTACATCTAATTATCTTGAATGAGTTGGAAACTATCCCAAACGCACTCATTTCGGCACTAAAGCTTTTTAGTAACCAAGGTGGCTATATAATTATAATCCCATCAAAAGCTATTAACCAGACCTCTTACAATGCATTGTTATCCAATTACAGTACTGCATTTAAATCTTTTGTGGAAACTGAAAAACATATAACTACAATCAACTTCTCACATCCTTTGTACAACAACGGTGTTTTTGAAAAACAAGTCAAGAATTTCCAATACCCAAAAGTAAATAGCTTTTATACTATTTCGGGTAGCTTAGAAAGCCCTGCTCTGGGATACGAGGATGGACAAGCCTTTTTATTAAAAAGCAACAACATGTATCTTTTTACGGCTGCATTGAATTCTGCAAATTCCAATTTAAAAAACTCGCCTTTAATTGTTCCAACCTTATACAATATAGGCCGCTCTAGCTTTAAAACACCAAAGATATACTACACGATAGGTAAACAAAACACTTATGATGTAGCAACCCAACTTAAGCAAGATGACATTTTAACATTGGTAAATAAAACTGATCGTATTATACCAAAACAGCAATACTTTAATAACAAAGTTGTCATTAATACCTCCGAAAGCCCTTCTGTTTCTGGAATTTACGAAATAAAGAACGAAAACAAGACCGTTAAAAACGTAAGCTATAACTACGACAGAAGCGAAAGTAACTTGATTTACAGGGATATCTCTAATTTAGAACAAGCTAGTGTTGGTGATTCTATTACCGATGTTTTTAATACTATAAAAAGTGATGCAAAAATTAATGCCCTGTGGAAATGGTTTGTTATTTTTGCATTAATTTTATTGATAATTGAAATGCTCATCTTAAAATATTTTAAATGAACATACTTATAAAATCTGCTACAATTATTGATCCCAGTAGTGAATTTCACAACAAAACACAAGATCTATTAATTGAAGACGGCATCATCTCAAAAATTGCCAATTCCATTGAAAACGCTAAAGGTTTCCAAGAAATTCAATTAGATAATTTACATATATCGCAAGGATGGTTTGATAGTAGCGTATGCTTTGGGGAGCCAGGTTTTGAAGAACGAGAAACCATAGCAAATGGTCTTAATACAGCTGCGGCTTCTGGATTTACTACTGTAGGCATGAATGCCAATTCTTACCCAGTAATTGACTCCAATTCTGATATTACTTTTGTAAATTCAAAAGCTAATGGGCATGCCGTTAATCTTTTACCAATTGGAGCGCTTACTTGTGGCAGTAAAGGAGAGGATTTAGCCGAACTTTATGATATGAGTACAGCTGGAGCTGTTGCTTTTTATGATTACAAAAAGCCTGTATCCAATCCCAACCTCTTGAAAATAGCTTTACAATATGCTGGTAATTTTAACGGTTTAGTATGCTCGTTTCCACAAGAAAATAAAATTGCTGGACATGGTGTCATGAACGAAAATGTAACAAGTACAACCCTTGGTTTAAAGGGTATACCAACTTTAGCTGAATCCATGCAGGTTGCTCGTGACTTGTTTTTACTGGAATATACGGGTGGAAAATTACATATACCAACTATATCGACAGCAGAGTCGGTAGCGTTGATTAGAGAAGGCAAAAGAAAAGGTCTCGATGTAAGTTGCAGTGTTGCCATTCATAATTTATATTTTACGGACAATGTACTTAATGGGTTTAACACCCACTACAAAGTATTACCTCCATTGCGCACACAAAAGGATATTGAAGCCTTGATGGAAGGCCTTGAAGATGGGACAATAGACATGGTTACAAGTGACCATAACCCCATTGATATTGAACATAAAAAGATAGAATTCGATCATGCTGCTTATGGCTCTATTGGGCTGGAAAGTGCTTTTGGTGCACTAAAAACCAAATTTACCTTAGATAAAACCATTGAACTTTTAACACAAGGTAAAACACGTTTTGGAGTAGACTCCTTACCAATTAATATAGGGAAAGCCCTAAACATCACCCTTTTTAACCCTGAAGGAGCGTATACTTTCTCTAAAGGGCATATCAATTCTAAATCGCATAATGCTATTTTTGAGAATGAATCTTTGACAGGACATGTTTATGGAATCATTTCGAATAACAAAATTGCTTTAAAACAACCATAAAAATGGACAGTACAACCATAAAAAATGGAAGAACCTTAGCCATTGTTAGTCATATTACATTTGTGGGATTAATAATATCTGTGGTTATGAATGCTGATAAAAAAAATGCATTCACTTCTTTTTATAACCGACAAATGTTAGGACTAATTATTATGCTATTTATAGCCCAAATAACCGACAAATACATAAATGGTACACTAGGGTACATCTTATGGCTTATATCTGCAATAGCCTGGTTGTTTTCTTTTATTAATATCTTACAAAGTAAAGCAACCCTAATACCTTATGTTGGTGAAAAATTTCAAGAATGGTTTGCTAATATAGGACGATAGGATTATGATAAATACAGACCTTTCATTGTACCACATCACGAGGCCATCAATTTTACAGGAAAAAGCACCATTGCTTATTATGTTTCACGGTTATGGTAGTGATGAAAATGATTTATTTTCGTTTGCAAGCGAATTGCCCGAAGAACTTTTTATTATTTCGGTAAGAGCCCCCTACCCCATGCATCCTTATGGCAATGCTTGGTATGCCATTAATTTTGATGCCGACCAAAGAAAATGGAACGATAACGAGCAAGCCACGGCATCTCGTGATTTAATAGCCAGGTTTATCGACGAAGTTACCGAGACATATCCAATAGATAAAGAAAATATCTCGCTACTTGGGTTTAGCCAAGGAGCCATATTAAGCTATGCAGTTGCTTTAAATTATCCAGAGAAAGTTAAAAATATAATTGCGCTAAGTGGCTATATATACCATGATATTCTTCCTGAAAATTTAAATGAAAAGGATTTTTCTAATTTGGATTTTTATTGCTCCCACGGTAGTGTCGATCAAGTCATTCCTGTTGATTGGGCCAGAAAAACATCGCCTTTTTTAAGTGACCTAAAAATTAAACATAACTATTCTGAATTCCCAGTAGGTCATGGTGTAGCTCCTCAAAACTTTTATGAATTCAAAGATTGGTTAACGAGACGTATTCTCTAGTTTCTATTATTGACCAATCTAAATAGCGCATAAAAAAAGAACCAGACTGAGTATTTAGTTGGTTCTTTCTTAGCTTATGCTTTTCTCTTACTAATCGTTAACTACCAATCTAAAGCCTTCACCATGGATATTCAATATTTCAACCTTTTCATCCAGTTTTAAATACTTGCGCAACTTGGCTATATAGACATCCATGCTACGAGAAGTAAAATAATTATCATCGCGCCATATTTTAGTAAGTGCCAATTCGCGTGGCATTAAATCGTTTTCATGAAGCGCTAACAAACGCAATAATTCATTTTCCTTGGGTGATAATTTTATGGGCTCCCCGCCTTTATAACGTAAGAAACGTAGCTTTGAATTCAAATCGAAATCTCCTATTTTAAACTCAAATTGTTTACTGTCGGAAATCGTTTCAGTTGCCTTACGCTGCATTATGGCTTTAATTTTCATTAACAATACTTCGCTATCAAAAGGCTTGTTCAAATAATCGTCTGCTCCAACCTTGTAGCCTTTTAAAACGTCCTCTTTCATAGCTTTGGCTGTTAAAAACACTATGGGAACATCTGTGTTTTTTTCGCGTATCTCTTTGGCTAATGTAAAGCCATCTTTATAGGGCATCATAACATCAAGAATACATAAATCGAAATCGTCCTTTTTAAACTTTTCAAAACCTTCCATACCATTTTTTGCATGAACAACATTGTAATCGTTCATTACCAAATAATCTTTTAGAACTGTTCCAAAATTAGGATCATCTTCAACTAATAAAATTTTCTTGTTTTGTGCTTCCATATCTTAAGTTATTATGGGAAGTTTGATTGTAAATGTACTTCCATTATCTTTTTCGCTTTCTACAGACACATAACCTTGATGGTCTTCCACTATGCGCTTTACATAAGCTAAGCCTAGTCCGTGTCCTTTAACGTTGTGTATATTACCGGTATGCTCTCTATAAAATTTTTCGAACACCCGTTTGGCAGCTGCCTTGCTCATACCACTACCATGGTCTTTTATTTTTAATAGAATATTTGTACCTACATTTTCTGTATATACCTCAATTTTAGGTGTATTGGGAGAATACTTTATTGCATTATCCAAAACATTGACTATTACATTGGTAAAATGCGTTTCGTTGGCTAAAACTGAAGAGTTTTCAGCTTCAAAATAGGTTTTAATATACCCATCCCTATCCTCTACCAAAAGTTCTACATGTGCAATGGCATCAACTATCAAATCATGTAAGTCAACACGGTCTTTCCCTATGTTTAGTTCATTTTTTTCCAGTTTAGATATCCTAAGGACATTTTCTACCTGTGCATGCATGCGTTTATTTTCCTCACGTATCATATTAAGGTAACGCTTTACCTTATCTTTGTCCTCTATTATCTTTGGATTCTTAATAGCATCTAATGCCAAATTTATAGTAGCAATAGGCGTTTTAAATTCATGCGTCATGTTATTAATGAAATCTGTTTTTATCTGCGATATTTTTCGCTGTTTCACCAACTGGAACAAAGCACTAGTGTACGCTATAATGATAATTGATGTAAAAATAATCGACATCATTATCATGCCCATTATAGACGATAGGATAAACTTACCGTCATCTGCAAAATTCACCAATAATTTATAACGACTCCTGTTATTTTCATCATAAAAAATAGGAATACTAAATGTGGATGCCTTATCGTATTCAAACCGCTCACTTTGCACTTTGGTAGCCAAATCATTACTATAAACAGCAAACTCATAGTCCAAATCAATACCATCCTCATTTAATTTCCTTGATAACAATTCTTTTATTTCAAATTCTGAAACACGTTTATGCACTGGTATTTTACTTAAAGCTGCTTTCAAATTCTTGTCTAAAAAATTTCGCTCTGCTTCAGACATGTCAACACTATTAGCCAGCTGTACAATAGGAGACTTATTCAAATCTTTTTCCGAAAAATCTATATTACTATATATTTCGGAGCTGGAACTTCCTATAATCTCTTGAACCATTAAGCTATCCAACCCAATGTCAAGCAAAGACGACGACAACTTATAATCCTCTTCTCTAATAGATTGCTTATAAATTAGTGTCTCTTTTGTGTTATTATTTTTTTGATAAATGAACAATTGAGAAATGGAAGCAGTATCCTTTCTTTTCTCTTTGTCTAAACTTTGGTACCGCTCAAAATATTTGTTCAGTTCTTCCTTTTCAATAGTATTCGAAACGTAACTTAATGCTTTATTGACGTTAAACTCAAAACGCTTTTTCTCATTCTCAACCGAATCTTTTATGTAATAAGCCTGCACAAATATGATTCCTATAAGTGACAAACTCATTAAAATAACTAATAGGACAAATATCTTTTTGCTCATCTGACCAAAATTAACATTTTAACATTTAGCTCAGTTGCCATTTAACCTTACATTAACAAATATGTTAAAATTTAACATTTACTGTATTTTTTTAAGAATATCCCTATTTATTTGGTGTACTTGTCTTTTTGTGTCTTCCAAATCTATGTTATTGATTACAAAATGGGAATGTTTCATCTTTTTTTCATCGGGCCATTGATTTTTCATAATGGCTTCTATTTTCTCTAAAGTTGTGTCATCGCGCTCAAGTAAACGCTGTATTCTTAATGTTTTAGGAGTGGTTACCGTTATTATGTAATCACACTGCTTGTAGCTATCGTTTTCAAACAAGATAGCGACTTCTTTAATAACATACGCTGCATTTTGCTTGGCTATCCATTTTTTAAAATGTTGAGCTACTTTGGGATGAATTATTGCATTCATCTGTTTTAAATAAGAGGCATTGTTAAATATGGTATCGGCAATAAAACTTTTATTTAGATGCCCATCTATATAAGCTTTTTCTCCAAATAGTTCAATAAGTTTTCGTTTAACAACCTTTGATGTACGCATTAAGCTTTTTGCCTCTTTATCGGCTATATATATGGGCACTCCCAACTCCTCAAACTGCTTAGCAACAGTTGTTTTACCACTTCCTATACCACCTGTAAGACCAACTACAATCATTCTGTTATTATAAATTCTATATGCTGTTGATTTATTTTGGCACTTTTTACCAGTTCTGACATTTTCTTCAATTCTGGTATTAAAAACGTTTGATTATCAATAATCTTATTATAATCACAACTAACTTTGAAATCTTTTGGTTTAATTTCACTAAAGTTACTTAAACTAACATAATAGGTAACATTAACTGTTTTTGGGAAATATTTCAATTTAATCTGGTCAGGAATATTTATAATGTCAACTGGTATTTTTAAAGTGCCTTCAGTAAACTTTTCTACTTTCCCCTTTAAAATAACCTCAGCATTAGAAAATTTTAATTCGTTATGGTTTACTGGTAATTTTAATTTTATACTTTTAGATATATCTGTTCTAACCTCTGTTAAACTCAAAGGTTCTGTTTCTAAAAATCCTATGTTGGAAACTAATGTGTGTGGCCCAATTATTTGGACAGAATCTGGCATTAGTCGAAACGCTGTTGCAACATTATAGCCAGGGGTAAAATCAATATCGGCATTTAGTTTTACTGGTACTTTCCTTACTAAATTCACATCATATCTAAATCGCAAAGTATCGGGTGACATATTAAGTAACTCAACATTTTTATCGAACTGTGTGTTATTTAAATAGGCCTTGGATTTACTCCATATAAAAACAGAATCCCTTTTATATGCATCACTTGCAAAATCAATCTCGATCTCTGGTTTTGAAATATAATAATTGAGCCATCTAAACCCATGTGTTTTTAGGGTTAAGTTGAGTACCGTACTTGAGTCGTTTAAAATAACTATCTCCTTAGGCACATTGACTTTATTGATAGAAAATGTTATAGTATTGGTGTACTGCTTAGACAGTTTAGTAAAGATTAAAATCATGAAAGACAACAATAAAAATAAAACGAATACATTTATTTTTTTGCTCTCTAAGGATTTAAGTAATTCTGATTTTACCTTTTTTATCATTTCATTCAAAAAATAATTCAGGAAAATGATCTTGCGGCTTTTTATTTAAAACCCCAACAGCTAAAGTAGATTTTAAAAACCCATAACCATACCCAAAGAACTGTACTCCAACAGCTACCATCGCAAGTAATGCAACATGTAAGCTCTTTGTTGTTACACATGCGACAAGGAAAGTAAAAATACAATACAATAAATAGGTTTGCAACACCCAATTAACTCCAAATAAAAACAATAGCAAAGAAGTAATAGCCCCCAAACAAAATAAGCTTGGAAACCAATAAGTGATTTTACTTGTTGCTGGGTGCCACTTATTTAAAATGGGTCTTACCATTCCAAACTTATACACTTGTTTGTAAAATTTATTCCAAGAGATACGACGCTTATGGAACACGAAAGCTTCTGGTATTAATTTAGTCTCAAACCCTAAGTTCCAAAGGCGAATGGACAAATCTGGGTCTTCACCGGGGTGTATTTTACCAAATCCATTTGATGCGATAAAAGCCTTTTTAGAAATCCCCATATTAAAGCTTCGGGGTTGAAATCTATTAACGCTACTCTTACTGCCACGTATACCTCCAGTTGTTATAAATGAGGTCATTGCAAAATTAATAGCTTTCTGGAGTTTTGTAAATGATTGGTGTGCTGCATCTGGTCCACCAAAACAATCTACATAACCAGCAGTTAAACCTGTAACAACGGCTTGTAAATACCCCTGTGGCAAAATACAATCTGAGTCTAATATTATAAAGTAATTCCCTTTTGCCTTTTTCATTCCATAATTTCTGGAGTCTCCTGGACCAGAATTCTCTTTAAAATAATAAGCTATATCCAGTCTGCTTTCAAACTGTTCAACTATACTTTTTGAAGAAATGGTAGAGCCATCTTCTACAATAACAATTTCGAATGCTTGATCTGTCTTTAAGTCTTCAAAACTTTGTAAAAGCTCCTGAATCTCATCGGGACGATTATAGACGGGAATAATAAAAGAAAACTGTAATTGCATATCACAAATGTAACCAATCCTAATAGAAAAGCCACCTTTTAAAAGGTGGCTTCGTTATAATAATTTATTAACAGTTTTAATCCTTATTCACAAAGGCTTCCATAACGGCATCGCTTACCCCCATATTACTGAACCCTCCGTCGTTATAAAGATTTTGGAGTGTAACACGCTTTGTTAAATCACTAAATAATGTAACTGTATAGTTTGCACAATCTAATGCCGTTGCATTACCTAATGGCGACATTTTATCTGCATATGCTATAAAGCCGTCAAAACCTTTAACGCCGCTTCCAGCTGTCGTAGGCGTTGGTGATTGTGAAATAGTATTTACACGAACTTTCTTGTCTCTTCCAAAGAAATAACCAAAGCTACGAGCAATACTTTCTAAATACGCTTTATTATCTGCCATATCGTTATAATCGGGAAATACACGTTGCGCAGCCATATAGGATAAAGCCACGATACTGCCCCATTCGTTCATGGCATCAGCCTTATAAAGTGTCTGCATTACTTTATGAAAAGACATTGCTGAAACATCTGTTCCTTTTTGTGTCCAATCGTAATTCTGATCTGTGTAATGTTTTCCTTTTCTAACATTTATAGACATCCCAATAGAATGCAATACAAAATCTATTTTACCTCCAAGGATTTCCATTGATTTCTCTACCAAATTCTGTAAATCGGCCTCAGAAGTAGCATCGGCTGGAATAATTTGAGAGCCAGTTTTCTCTGCTAACTCGTTTATTTGCCCCATACGCATCGCTACAGGAGCATTAGTTAAAACAAATTGACCGCCTTCCTCATGAACACGTTCAGCCGTTTTCCAAGCAATAGAGTTAGAATCTAATGCCCCAAAAATAATTCCTTTTTTTCCTTTTAATAAATTGTATGACATACTTTTTAGTTTATATGTTTAATCTCTATATGCAAGTGTGTTCGTTACTTATAAAAACACATTTACAGTTTTAACGGTTCAAAAATACTAAACTTTAAACTTTAAACTTTAAACTTTGGTAATTTTTAATTGAGTAATTCTTTGGCATGTGCTATTGCAGAGGTCGACATTTCCACACCACCAAGCATTTTAGCTATCTCAACAATACGCTCATCATGATTTAGTTTCACCAGATTGGTTTGAGTGACTTCTTCAACATCTTCTTTAAAAACTTTATAATGTGTATGCCCCTTGGCTGCAATTTGCGGTAAATGTGTTATCGAAAACACTTGCATTGTTTTACTCATTTGCAACATTATATCTCCCATTTTATTGGAAATCTCTCCTGAAACTCCGGTATCGATCTCATCGAACATAATAGTTGGCAACTGAACATATTTAGATAAAACCGATTTTATAGCCAACATAATCCTGGACAGCTCACCCCCTGAAGCGGCTTTTTTAAGCTCATTAAACTGTCCGCCTTTGTTTGCCGAAAACAGAAAAGATAATTCGTCTTTACCATTAGAAAAAAACTGTTTCCCGTGGTCAAGGTTTATTGTAAATTGCGCATTTGGCATACCTAAACTATTTAGAATGGCTTCGAGCTGTGTTTTTAGTTGTGGTACAACTTCTATACGCTTCTTATTAATGTCTTTTGAAATAGCATTGAGCTTATTAACTTTAATTTCTATTTGTTGCTCTTTCTTATGTATAGCCCCTTCAATATTTTCTGTAGCTTCTACCTTTTCTTCTAAAGCGTCTTTAACTTCTATTAATTCTGAAACATTGGCAACCAAGTGCTTTTGCATTAAATTATGAAGCAATTTTAATTTTGCATCTACAACCTCCAATCTGTTAGGATCTGCTTCCACAGTATCTTGCAATATATCTACTTCACGAAATACATCGTCTAACTCTATTAGGGTGCTATCAACGCGTCTACACAAATCGTTGTATTTAGTAGATAAACTGGCTAATCTTTGTAGGTTGTTCTTTAACGTGGAAAGCGTTGCTAGCACCCCCACTTGTTCATCATTCAACAAATAATAAGCTTCCGAAAGTCTTTCTTTTATTCCTTCTATATTGCTTAATGTTTCATATTCTTCTTCAAGGCTTTCTTGCTCGCCTTCCTGTAAATTTGCTTCAACCAATTCATTTAGTAAAAATGAATTATAATCATGTTCTTTTATCGCTTCAGCCTGAAAGTTCAACAGCTCCTGAAGTTCTTTTTGAAGTTTCTTATATTGCTTTAATTCAATTTTATAGTTTACAATAGTTTCTTCATTATTAGCTAAAGCATCAATAACCTGAAATTGAAAATCGTTACTTGTGAGCTCTAAGGTTTGATGCTGCGAATGAATATCTATTAAACGTTCTCCTAACACCTGCAAACCTGCTAAGTTTACTGGCGAATCGTTTACAAACGCTCTGGACTTACCCGAAGGTAATATTTCCCTTCTAACAATAGTTATATCTTCATAATCAAAATCTTGAGATTCGAAAAGAGCTTTAAGATTGTAATTTGTAATATTAAAAACGGCTTCTATAATACATTTTTGAGATGTATCCTTCAAACTACTCAAATCGGCACGCTTACCAAGAATTAAAGATAGACCGCCCAATAGAATAGATTTACCTGCCCCTGTTTCTCCTGTTATAATTGAAAAGCCATTGTTAAAATCAACTTGAAGCTTGTCAATTAGTGCGTAATTTTTGATTGAAAGTGATGTTAGCAAAACTATTACAAATGTTTAAATAATGAAATTAAATATAATGAATGTGATTTGATTAAAGAAGGTATTAGAACGTAATATTCCTCCATTTACCTGCATGCATGGGAGCCACTTTTTGGAGTACTTCTTTAACACTGGCAATATTAACATTAGGGCCATCGCTGAATATTTGTTCTATTTCATCGGCTTTTGCATCAAAAAATGTACGGAGCAAAAACGAGTTAGGCCTACGACTGTTCATTGCCTGAAATTTTTTTAGGGTTTCAGCTATTTGCTCTTTTCCCTTTTTAGCGTTATCTGCCATTACATCCAAACCTTCACGATGGTAAGAATACATCACTTCCCTAAACGTTACAAAAGTTGGGGATAACATATTATCTATTAATGTAAATCGACTTTGCAGGCCATCTTCTGGCTTCCAGCCTAAGTAGTTATCTTGTTGTGAATAATTGGTAATGGTTTGCGCAATTTTATAATAAGGAGCGCCTCCATTTTCCGAAAATGTATCAGCATCCAAACCTAATATCATATAAACATGGAAAGCCAAAACAGACACCAAATTTGATTCGTATTGTGTAGGATTAAAAATTAAATTCTGAAATTCTAAATAGCGGAAGGCAAAATCTTTATCATTAAAATTGTAAACAGGTGTTGTAAACGAAGATCCAAAAACCGGACGTGAAGACTGCACCTGAATTGATCCTTGAAAAGCCTCTCCGCTGTAATCTGTAATAGTAATTACCATACTGCAATCAATACGTTCCTGAACTCCAAACGCTCTGTTGGTCCATTTTGTATTGTTAACAAATTCTGTCAACTGCTTTTCCAAGGTTTTAAAAATAGACTGGTTCTCATTCCCTGTCTGACGTGCGTTAACAACGACATTACAGTTAAGCTCTTGAGAATTGACTAAATTACCCAAGCATAATATTACGATTACTAAAATACTACGCATTAATCTGTTCAATAATTTTATTTATTAAATCCTTGGCCACATCTCTTTTAGACTTTAATTCGTGATTAGTTATAACATCATCACTATCAATAAAAGTCACCTTATTAGTATCCTTCTTAAATCCTGCTCCTTTATCATTTAACGAATTTAAAACAATTAAATTTAAATTCTTCCTTTTTAATTTCTCTTTTGCATTCTCCAGTTCATTATTTGTCTCTAATGCAAAGCCAACTAAAAATTGTTTCTTTTTAATGGCTCCCAGTGAAGCTAAAATGTCATTTGTTTTTTCTAGCTCTATAGTTAACGTACTTTCCTGCTTTTTTATTTTCTGGGAAGCAATTTCTTTAGGTCTATAATCTGCAACAGCAGCAGAACATATTGCAATATCTGCTGTTCCGAAATATTGATGAACTGCTTCGTACATCTCTTGAGCACTTACAACTGGAATTACATTAATTAGGTTATGTGCTACCGTTTGGTGCGTTGGTCCCGAAATCAAAACAACCTCAGCACCATTGTTGGCTGCTGCCTTGGCTATTTCGAAACCCATTTTACCACTGGAATGGTTTCCAATAAAACGTACGGGATCTATAGCTTCGTAAGTTGGGCCAGCTGTAATTAGTACTTTTTTACCTTTAAGTGGTAAAGTGCTTAAAATATCTGTTTCTATAAAATTAACAATAGCTTCTGGTTCTGCCATTCTGCCCTCACCTACTAAGCCACTGGCCAATTCGCCACTGGTTGCAGGAATCATGGTATTGCCATAACTTTTTAAAACCTCAAAAGATTTATGGGTACTCCCGTGCTTGTACATATCTAAATCCATAGCTGGCGCAAAATACACAGGACATTTGGCGGATAAATAAGTGGCCAATAATAAATTGTCACATACCCCATTTGCCATTTTTGATAAAGTGTTAGCTGTTGCTGGAGCAATAATAAAAAGATCTGCCCACAAACCTAAATCTACGTGATTGACCCAAACGACATTATCATCTTCGTTTGTAAAAGAGGAATAAACCGGATGTTTTGAAAGGGTTGATAAGGTTAAAGGTGTAATAAATTCTTTAGCAGAGGGTGTCATGATTACTCTTACCTGAGCACCCGCTTTTATAAATAATCTTACTAGGGAAGCCGTTTTATAAGCGGCAATACCAGCACTAATGCCTAATAGTATGTTCTTGCCGCTTAGTATAGACATTTTAACTTTTTTACTGAGCGTCTTCCTCAGTATTTCTAAAATATACTTTATCCGTTAACCATTCTTGTACAGCTAACGCATGAGGTTTAGGCAATTTTTCATAAAACTTAGAAACCTCTATTTGCTCTTTATTTTCAAAGATCTCTTCAAGACTATCGTTGTAAGTAGCAAATTCTTCTAACTTATCAATAAGTTCTTTCTTGATCTCTGTATTAATTTGCTCTGCACGTCTTGAAATAATTGAAATAGCCTCATAAATGTTTTCTGTTGGCTCATCAATTTGATTTCTATCATACGTTATGGTATTAACCGGCGCATTGGTCTTTTTTAAATCCATTATAATAAATTATTTAACTTTTAGTGCTATAACTCTTTAACGCATCGTCTATTTCGTTAGCCATTGCATTTACGTCTTCTAAATATTTAGAATCTGAATAGGCTTTTTTAAATGCATTATAATATTCTTTCGCTTTTTCCAAACGTACCCGCTTTTTATATTCTATACTGTTTATAGCTAGCTTATAAGCAGAATCTAACCTAAAAAATAGGGCATCTTCACGTAAAGTAGAGCCTGGAAATTCGAATACAAAATTATCAAATGATTTTATAGAAGCCTGATAATCTGAAATATGATTGTATTGCTTAGCGATACTATAGGCTTTCTTTTCAAGTTTAAAGTCTAATTCCCTAACCAATTTGTTAGCTTCACTTGCATACTCTGATTCGGGAAATAAGTTTATGAATAGTTGCAGCTTTCCGATCGCTTCTTTAGTTGACTTTTGGTCTTTGGTATAAGCTGGCGACAACATGTAGTAACTCTTGGCACTAAAAAAAGAGGCCTCCTCAAGCTTTTCACTTTTTGGGTAACTGGAAACAAAACGTTCAAACTGATATGCTGCTGTATAATAATCCTTCATTTGGTAAAAAGAATTAGAATACAAGTACATTAATTTTTCGGCTTGTGGCTTCCCTCTATAATTAGGTACTATTTGAGCAAACAATCTGTTGGCCTTAGCAAATTTACCTTGGTTATAAAGATCTTCTCCCATTTTAAACTTTGGAGCAATATCTTCGGCCTTTAGTACTTTTTGATACTCACTACAAGCGCTTAAAATAGCACAGGCTAATAATACGTAGAAAAACTTCTTCATAGGTTTTAAACAGGATGCAAAATTAAGTTATTATTATGGATTTTAAAAATATTATTTTAATGCTAAGGTAATTGCTAAAACATAGCATCCATAAGGTTTAAGTAATATTTAACACTCCTTAAAACTGTTTTACAAAAGCTTTGATCTTTTCTTTTAATTCACCAGAAGCTTGGACAAGAGGTAAACGAACGGCACTATTACACTTATTTAAAGCTTCAAAAACGGCTTTAATTCCTGAAGGGTTATTTTCTTCAAAAATATAGCCAATTACATCCATTAGTCTAAAATGTAGCTTGTACGCTTCTTTCGCATTGCCTTGCAGCCCTAAACGGATCATCTCTGAAAATTCTTTAGGGAAAGCTTGACCAATTACTGAGATTACACCTGCACCACCTGCTAAAACAACACCAAGAGCTAAATCATCATCTCCAGAAATGATTAAAAAATCATCTGGTTTATGTTTTAGTAACTGCAAATATTGGGCTACATTATTTCCTGCTTCCTTAATTGCAATAACATTTTCAAAATCGTTTGCCAGGCGTAAAGTTGTTGAAGGCTCCATGTTTTTAGCTGTACGTCCTGGAACATTATACAAAATTACAGGTACTGGGGACGTTTCCGAAACAGCTTTAAAATGCTGATAAAACCCTTCTTGTGTTGGCTTACTATAATATGGTGCTACTGATAAAATAGCGTCTATTTTACTTAAATCGGTAGTTTTAATTTCTTCGACAACTTGAGCTGTATTATTTCCTCCTATACCCAAAACCATTGGCACACGGCTATTGTTTGCCTTAGAAATTGTTTCAACAATATCTTTTTTCTCCTGTTTTGTTACGGTTACACTTTCTCCTGTTGTACCCAAAATTACAAGGTAATCAGTTCCATTATCAATATTATAATTAACGATATTCGCCAATGCTTCATGATCTATACTTAAGTCTGATTTAAAAGGTGTTACCAAAGCGACTCCAGTTCCTAGAAACTTACTATTCATTTTTAATCTTATTTAATATAGTTAGGTATTTATAGAGTTCTTCTTTAAATACGTTAAATTCTTTAATATCTGTTTTTATAATCAAATCGTTTAAGCGCTTATCTGTTTGTAAAATGCCGACTTTAAATCGGGATTTAGACAATGCTGTTAGCAATTTTAATTCTAATAGTTCTTCGGTGTAATAGCTTATCAAAACATCAAACTCGATATCTAAGAAAGATTTTAGTTCTACATTCTTTACAGTCCCATTCCACCCAAAATCACTAGGGTTAAAACAAAGATCCCAAGCATTTGCTTTTTCTTTTCCATTGGAGGAAAACGCAATAACCTTTAACTTGTTAGGTCTAACTTTTAAATAAGCTGCCAAGCCCCTAAACAACTCGATATCATCTATTTCATTTAAATTTAAGATAACGCCCAACTTATTTACTTTAGCATCATCTACATTAACAAAGCGTTCTGATATGAGTTTATTTAAGTGTCTTTTATTGGATCTTTTTTTAAGCCCTTTAAAAATCATATTGCTTTTAAACTTTGCGCAAAGGTAACAAAAGTACGTTCAAAATATATGCATAATGCACAGGCTTCACATATTTATTCATTTTGTTATATTTTGTTATTTCTTTTGGATATGCAACAAAACATTATTCTTCTTGATCCCTTATAAAACTGAATAAAAAGAGGCCTATAGCCATGTATAGCTTAAAAAAGATACGTTTAAAGTACTTTCGGCACTAAATTTCCAAGGATATTGTAACAAGACTTTCATTGGTTAAAAAGCCCAATAAACAGCACCTATTGGGGTTGCCCCACAAAAGAGCAAGTATTGTAATTATGAACAAAATAAAAAACCAAGAAGTAAAAAATATATTAAAGGCAACTCATGCCTGTGCTTTTTATATTAAGCAAAAACACTCTCGGATCGAGCCATTCTATCACGACGTCTTTCTTGCTTAACTTTTTTGTTCTGTTGAATCATAAAAGATATAATTAAATAGATTCCAAATGCAAATAGCACTTTACCTAATAACACAAATGCCCAATTATACACATAATAAAAGTTTATGTACTCCAATACGGTTGAGAAAGCAAAGCTCATCCCAGCCATTAAAAAAGTAATGGTTTGCTTTGTTTCAGTATGCAAATACACTCCAAAAGCAACAAATACCAAAACTATTAAAGACATACTCTTTATTGCAAATAAGGTAACATCGACCAAATCAACCATTACAGCTTTTAAAACGCCATATAGAACATATACAAAATAGGTGTTTATTAAAAACACAACCAAAAGATAAGCTCTTATAATTTTATCCAATTTGTATAGTTTAAATTTAGGTATTGTTATTCCTACCAAACACAAATAACCTACTAAACCAAAGATTCTTTCGTAAACCTCATCCATACCAACAATGGAAAATAGCGCTCCTAAAAAAGAAAACGAAAAAAAAGCAATAAGCAGGGCACAAACCCGATTTTGCCTGATTAGAAAGAACAATAAAATAGTACTAAGAAATGTTAATTTTATTAATTGTAAAACAAAAGCATTACCAAAAACAATTCCGATAACGCTTGCTACAATTACTAATAATAGAACACTAAAAAAAATACGATACAGGGGTGGGGCATACATGGTTTTCATGATAAATATAAATAAACATGTTACTCAAATATAGCAAAAAAAATCAAACACACCGACAAAACACATATTTAACCGATAAAATACTAAGATTATTCCTATTCATGATTTAATATTTCACACTTTGATAAGTTGTGCACTTAATTACGTCTAAACTTTAAATTTACGATCAATAAATTTTACGATATGATAAAAAAATTGCCTTTAATTTTAAGAATAACCGTTGCCCTTATCTTATTACAGACATTACGATTTAAATTTTTTGCTCACCCTGACAGTGTTTATATTTTCACTAAACTAGGCATGGAGCCTTTTGGTAGGGTAAGCATTGGTATTATTGAACTAATTGCTAGCATACTGATACTAATTCCTAAAACTATCTGGATAGGCTCTTTACTTACACTAGGGGTTATTGGTGGTGCTATAGTTATGCATCTAACTATTTTAGGCATTCAAGTTAATGACGATAATGGCCTCCTATTTTTAACAGCAGTAATAACCTTTATACTTTCAGCAATTATACTTTACAGAGAGAGACATGCATTACCTAAAATTAAAGCATTACTATAAAATCACTTTTCTTTCTTCACCGTTAAGTTTTGAGTGTTGAAAGAAAAAATAAAACGAAATAACTGCCAAAGTAATGGATGAGATATTCAACAAACTCCTTTGGGTAATATACAAATAGGCTACATCTATAATTTCTGAAAAAACGATACATAAAGCACCTATAAACAAATAAAGTGACTTCTTATCATCCTTGTAAAAGTAATTTAAGAGCGCTACAGATAATAATAAAAACGTAACCACATTGTACACCAACTCCATATAATATTCACTACCCAATTTAGCTTGAGGATCAACTATAACTTGTAAAACATATATCAAATAAACGTTCAAAATTATTAGAACAAGAATGTGTATTTTATAGTTTTTTACCACATGCCAAATACTTAAAGATTTAAATACCTCTATCAACAAGAAAACATAAGCTATTACATATAATGAATTACCTAAAAAATAATCAACATCTTTCGGGATGTAGTCGGCGATTAGAATCGATAAATCTGAAATGGAGTATACGACCAGAAACAATGAAAAGAAGATCGATCGTTTTTCCACATACAAAAAATAAATAATTGTTACTGTAGGTAATATTAAGGATTCAAAATTATATGAAAAATCTTTATTTCCAATAAACTGAAACGCAATTGAGAGCACGTACAATAACACAACTAATCCCGTCAAGATTCTAAATTTACTCATAACAGCAATTTATGGTTACCGTACAAATATAAAAAAAATTAATAAACAATCGACAAAAAACACATTTTTACCGATAAAAAGTTTATTTTTTTATTTTTTGTAAGAATTCATACTCATTTATTATGTTAACGTTGAGTTTTTCGGCCTTCTGTTTTTTGCTGGGTCCCATATTACTTCCTGCAACAATAAAACTTGTCTTTGAAGATATAGAGCTCCCTACCTTTCCTCCATTATCTTCTATAAACTTCTTTAATTCATTACGGGATATCGATTCAAAGACCCCTGAAACTACAATGGTTTGACCAGTCAATAAATCGGTTTGATTGGCTAATTCCTCTTCCGAAACTTCCAATTGAACACCAAATTGCCTAAGACGCTCAATAATAATCAAATTTTTATCAGACTTAAAAAACGCCTGAACACTCTGAGCTATTTTAGTCCCAATCTCATCTACATTAACCAAATCACTTTCCGTAGCAGCGGCTATATTTGAAATGTTCTTATAGTGCTTTACCAATTTTTTAGCTACCGTTTCTCCTACATAACGAATTCCGAGCGCATATAAAACACGTTCGAAAGGAATGTCAACGGATTTCGCTATACCATTAATTAAATTATCGGCACTTTTCTCTGCCATGCGCTCCAGTGGTAACACCTGCTCTTTAGTTAACTCATAAAGGTCTGAATAATTAGCTATAAGACCTGCATTTACGAGCAAAGCCACTGTTTCGCCTCCAAGTCCATCAATATCCATAGCCTTTCTTGAAATATAATGCTGTATCCTACCTACTATTTGCGGCTTACAACCATTATAATTGGGACAATAATGCTGCGCTTCTCCTTCGTGCCTCACCAATTCTGTTTCACATTCTGGACAATGTGTAATATACTGCACAGGTAAAGCGTCTATTTTTCGCTTACTCAGGTCGACAGCAATTATCTTTGGGATAATCTCCCCCCCTTTTTCTACAAACACCTCATCACCTATTCTAACATCCAATTTTTCAATTTGGTCTGCATTATGCAATGAAGCTCTCTTTACGGTCGTTCCTGCCAATTCAACAGGTTCCAAATTGGCAACAGGCGTTATTGCTCCAGTACGACCAACTTGATAGCTAATACTGTTCAGTTGGGTCGAAACCTGCTCTGCCTTAAATTTATAAGCCATAGCCCAACGCGGTGCTTTAGCCGTGTATCCTAACTCTTCCTGCTGCTGTAAACTATTAATTTTTATAACAACCCCGTCGGTTTCGTAAGGCAATTTTTGCCTGTTTATGTTCCAGTAATCTATGTATTCAAAAACTTCTTCTAATGAATTAGCTAATCGCGCTTCATTGGGCACTTTAAACCCCCATTGCCTAGCCTTATCCAAACTATCAAATTGAGTAGTAACGCCTAAATTCCTGCCTGTTAAATTATAAAGCAAACATTCTAAGGGGCGCTTAGCAACCTCGGCACTATCTTGCAGCTTCAAACTACCTGAAGCTGTGTTTCTCGGATTCCTGTACGGTTCCTCTCCTATCTCAATACGTTCTTCGTTCATTTTATTAAACCCTTCGAAAGGCAAAACAATTTCACCCCTAATATCAAATTTATCAGGATAATCGCCTTTAAGCACCAATGGCACTGATTTTATGGTTTTAATATTAGCAGTAACATTATCACCTTGAAAGCCATCTCCTCTTGTAACAGCTTTTACCAAATTACCTTGCTCGTATGTTAAACTAATGGAAGCACCATCATACTTAAGCTCACAAGTATATTGAACATCTCCTTCAATTATCTTTTTTATTCTATTTTCCCAATCTTTAAGATCCTCTACAGAATACGAGTTATCCAACGAATACATTCGGTACTCATGCACAATGGTTTCAAAGTTCTTTGTAACCGCTCCACCCACTCTTTGTGTTGGTGAATTGGCATCAAAAAACTCTGGATGTTTAGTTTCGAGTTCTTGTAATTCCTTTAATTTAATATCAAACTTGTAATCTGATATTACTGGTTTATCTAAAACATAATAATTATAATTGTGCTCGCGTAATTCGGCACGTAATTCCTGAATGTATTGCTTTATATTATCCATTAACTATGTTTCCTTTTATCATTCTATCTTTTTTATAGATATCCTGTTTTAATTCTATTTCTGAAAAATTGTAAGACTTTAACAATTGAATCATTTCATTACCAAGATATTCATTTATCTCAAAAAACAACATCCCCACACCTTGCAAACTTTTAACGGCCAGATTCGTTATTGCCCTGTAAAACAACAAAGGATCTTCATCTTTTACAAACAATGCCAAATGGGGTTCGTTATTTAACACGTTACCTTTCATAAATTGCTTTTCTTGCTCTCTAATATAGGGCGGGTTAGACACAATTGCATCGAACTTTAATGATTTGAAATCTTTGCTCCAAGTGTCCGAATTTAAAATGTCGGCCTCAACATATTCAATGGCAACATCATTTAGTTCGGCATTTCGCTTGGTCACAGTTAGAGCTTCTTTACTAACATCGAAGGCGTATACCTTTGCATTAGGTAGGTTTTTTGCCAAGGCAACAGCAATACATCCACTTCCCGTGCCAACATCTAAAATATTAAGCGTTTTATGACTTGAATGCTTTGTTTTTAACTTTAATAGAACCCATTCAACTAATTCTTCTGTTTCGGGTCTGGGTATTAAAACATGCTCGTTGACTTTAAAATTTAGTCCATAAAATTCGGTTTGACCAATTATATACTGAATTGGCTGCTCTAATTCCAAAGCACCCAAAGCCGTTAAAATATGCTCCTCATTTCCAACTATTTCATCCGGCTTTAAGGCTAAATCAATCCTGGATACGCCATAAAAAGTTTCTATTAAAATAAAAAAAAAACTATCAATTTCATTTTTATCATAAATACGATCCAATCTCGAATGAAATAACCTCTGTAATTCTTTAAGTTTCAAATTCTATTGTTACTACTTTACTATAAATCTTTAACCATCCAAACACCACAAGCATAATGTCCTGTATTGCCGAAAGCCCTATTTAAATGTTTAAATCCGTAGGCTTCATAAATATGTATAGCTGCTTTGAGTTGTGGTGCCGACTCCAAATAACAACGCTTATAGCCTAAAGCTTTAGCTGCTTCCAAACATTTTTCAAATAATTGTTTGCCATACCCCTTCCCTCGTATTTCGGGAGTAAAGTACATCTTCTGAATCTCACAGGTATCTGTTTCAAAATCTTTTAACGGCTTAATACCTCCGCCTCCCAGAATAAAACCACCACGGTCAATTACAAAATAGATATCATTATCATTTTGATAGGCCTCATACATATTTGGCGTTTCCTCATCAGAATAAGCCGTTCCCTCCAAAGGTATTTTAAACTCGTGGAAACACGCCCTAATGATTTGTTCTATTTGTGTATTGTCCCCTCGTTTAATTTCTCGAATAACAATAGTATCTTTACTCACTATAAAACATTAATTTTGCGCAAGTGAAGATACGCTAAATCTAAAAAAATTAAAATGAAGCACTTGATAATCTTATCAACAATATGCATCACCTTTGTTAGCTGCACCTTAAAGGAAAAGCCTGAATTTTTAAACATTAAAAACATCACAGTCTTAGAATCAACCGATAAACACATTACGCTAAGTGCTAATGCTCATTTTTTAAACCCCAACGACATTGGTGGTTCGTTAAAAACTGATGGAATTAAAGTATTTATTAACAATAATGAAATGGCTACAGTTTCGGCCCAAACATTTAAAGTTCCCGCAAAAAAGGAATTCTCAATTCCCCTAAAGGCTCATATCCCAAAAGACAGCTTATTCAGCAATAAAAACTTAGGAGGATTAATAGGGAGCTTATTCAGTAAAAAAGTTAAGGTACAATATAAAGGAGAAATAGCATATAACATCCTAGGGTTCTCACACACCTATGCCCTGGACAAAACTGAAACCATAAAAATCAAATAGTCATAGTGACAAACCACGAAGTCTATATAAAAAGATGCATTACCATTGCTAAGAATGGTCTAGGTACTACAAGGCCAAATCCCATGGTTGGCTGTGTTATTGTATATAACGGCAGTATTATAGGCGAAGGATTCACCAGCCCCTATGGCGGCAACCATGCCGAGGTTAATGCCGTAAATTCCGTAGTCAATAAAGACCTATTAAAAAAGGCTACACTCTATGTCACTTTAGAGCCATGTTCCCACTATGGAAAAACACCTCCATGTAGCGACCTTATTATTAAACATAAAATCCCCAATGTGGTTATCGGGTGCATAGATGACCATACAAAAGTAGCTGGAAAAGGCATTGAAAAGTTAAAACAATCTGGCTGCAAGGTGACCGTTGGCGTTATGGCTAATGAATGTAAGGAACATCATAAACGCTTCTTTACTTTTCATAATAAAAAGCGCCCTTATATTATTTTAAAATGGGCAGAAACAGCCGATGGCTTTATAGCTCCATTAGCAAAAAATGAGCAAAAACCCATTTGGATAAGCAATATATATTCGCGCCAACTAACCCATAAATGGCGTACCGAGGAACAAGCCATTTTAGTAGGAAGTAACACTGTTAAGCAGGACAATCCCTCGTTAACTGCAAGGGACTGGGTTGGCAATAACCCAATTAGGGTTATAATTAACAAAACGGGCAATCTTTCTAACGATCATAATATATTTAACAACCAAGCTGAAACATTAGTGTTGTCGGATAAAACGCATATCGACTGGAATTCTAAAAGTACCATTGCTCAGCAAATATGCAACGTATTGCACGAAAGGGACATTAACTCTATTATAATTGAAGGAGGCTTACAAACACTCCAATCCTTTATAAACGAAAATCTATGGGATGAAGCAAGGGTATTTACAGGCAACTGTTGTTTCCACAAGGGCATCAAAGCGCCAGACCTAAATGGGCATTTAATAGCCAAACATTTTATAATGAACGACATTCTTAAATTATACAAAAATGATTAAAACCATCATTTTCGATTTCGGTGATGTATTTATCAATTTAGATAAAGAAAACGCCATAAAAAACATCTTTAACTTATTACAGATAGAAAAGCTTTCAGAGGAAATACTTGCAGTTAACAACCTTTACGAACAAGGTTTAGTTAGTACTGATGAATTCATTACATTCTATTTAGAAAACTTTCCTAAGCTTTCAAGACAAAACCTTATAGACGCATGGAATAGCATTTTGCTAGATTTACCTGAGCACAGGCTTAAATTTTTAAAAAACCTAAAAGCTACCACAAACTATAAACTTATTTTATTAAGCAACACAAACGAGCTTCATATAGACTGGATTAAAGAAAACATTTCTATTTACAATGCTTTTAAAAATTGTTTTGATGCCTTTTACCTATCTCATGAAATCAATTTAAGAAAGCCCAATGCAAATATTTTCGAATTTGTTTTAAGCAAAAACAATCTAAACGCCTCCGAATGCCTCTTTATAGATGACACCTCCGAGCATATACTATCTGCTAAGTCATTGGGCATACATACATGGAATCTCAATCCTAAGCATGAGGATGTCACAGACCTATCAAAAGTTAAACCTGATTTATTTTAATTCTTTTGATTGAAAAAGACACATACAAGACCATCGACGTCGCTACTGAAAATATTTTATTTAAAGATAGAAACAGTAAGTTTTTTGGATATGCCTACCCTATAACGTCTGAAGACAACGTAAAGCATTACTTAGCCTTATTAAAAAAAGAACACCATGCGGCGAGACATTGGTGCTACGCTTATCAATTGGGAGCCGATAACGTATCTTACCGTGCCAATGACGATGGGGAGCCTAGCAATTCTGCAGGCATGCCTATTTATGGACAAATACAATCGTTTGAAGTTACCAATATATTAATTGTTGTTGTTCGCTACTTTGGCGGGGTAAAATTGGGAGTTGGCGGTTTAATAAACGCGTATAGAACGACTGCGCAATTAACACTAGAAGCATCAAACATTTTAAAAAAAACTATTAATATTGATTACGTAATTACGTTCGATTATAAAAATATGAATACGGTGATGCGCATCATAAAAGAAAAGAACATAAATGTTACAAATCAAAAATTAGAAATGAATTGTCAAATTTTTATTTCTGTAAGAAAAAAAGATGCTAAATTAATTTACGAAACATTCAACCATCTTTTTGAAATTGAAATTGCACACGTTTAATCATACCCCAAAGCTTCCAATATATATTTTGGAGCTTTAACTGGTCGTTTTGTTTCTTTATCAACAAAAACCAAAACAGTATTGGCTGTTGTTAAAATATCCCCATTTTGATTGGTTATTGTGTAGTCGAATTCAATTTTTGCAGTTGGCTTGTTTTTTAGTTGCGTTTTTACATTAATTACCTCGTCATAACCTGCTGATTTTTTATAGTTTAACGCCATGGAAACAACAGGAAGCATAACGCCGTTATCTTCCATTTTTTTGTAGGAAACTCCAAGCTTTCTCAACCATTCGATACGCCCCATTTCAAGGTATAACGCGTAATTGCCATGATGTACCACTCCCATTTGGTCTGTTTCACCGTATCTCACCCTTATTTGTATTTCGTCGAATTTCATGTGAATATTTAAATATTTTTTTGTAGCTTCGGCAGTGGTTCAAACATGCAGAAATTTTTCTTAAAATTCAATAGCATTCGATTTTTTTTTTAAGATTTTTGTTCACATATTTGTCCCATAAAATTATCGGAAGAGATTTCCTCTCTTTTTGTCAACTAACTAAAAAAACCTCTGTAAAAAAAAATGAGTATAACTGCGCAATCGGTATGGAATAATTGTCTGAAATTTATAAAAGATAACATTCAACCGCAAGCATATAAAACTTGGTTTGAACCCATAACAGCAGTTAAACTTACTGACAATGCTCTAAGCATTCAAGTGCCAAGTAAATTCTTTTATGAATGGCTAGAAGAGCATTACGTAAAGCTTCTCAAAGTTTCCCTTACTAAAGAATTGGGAGAAAAAGCCAAACTTGTTTATGTCATAAAGATGGAAAACACTTATGGCAACAAACAACCTTTTACAGAAAAAATACCTAGTTCAAACCGAAGTGCCGTAAAATCCCAAGAAGTAGACATCCCCCTTAATAATAAGAATCCGGAATTAAGGAATCCGTTTGTTATTCCAGGTATTAGAAATGTTAAGATAGAATCTCAATTAAATCCTAATTATAGTTTCGAAAACTTTCTTGAAGGGGATTCCAACAGGCTAGCCAGAAGTGCTGGTTTAGCCGTAGCATCAAAACCTGGAGGTACGTCGTTTAACCCGCTTCTTATTTTTGGAGGCGTAGGACTTGGAAAAACACATCTCGCTCATGCTATTGGTGTGGACATTAAAGACAAATACCCTGAAAAGACAGTTCTATATATTTCGGCAGAAAAATTTACGCAACAATATATCGATTCCGTAAAGAAAAACAACCGAAATGATTTTATTCATTTTTATCAAATTATTGACGTATTAATTATTGACGACGTTCAGTTTCTTTCTGGAAAAACAGGAACACAAGATGTCTTTTTTCATATTTTCAACCATTTACACCAAAACGGTAAGCAGGTCATTTTAACTAGTGACAAAGCCCCTGTAGACATGCAAGACATAGAACAACGCCTACTGTCTCGCTTTAAATGGGGACTATCTGCCGAATTACAAACACCTGATTTCGAGACACGTGTTTCTATCTTAAAAAACAAACTATATCGTGATGGCGTTGAAATGCCAGAGGAAATTATCGACTATGTAGCCAAGAACATTAAGACGAATGTTAGGGAACTAGAAGGCGCTATTATATCTTTAATAGCCCAATCTTCATTCAACAAAAAAGAGATCACTATTGATTTAGCGAGGGTTATCGTAGAAAAGTTTGTGAAAAATACCAAGCGAGAAGTTTCTATAGATTATATACAAAAAGTTGTTTCCGATTATTTCCAAATGGATGTTGATACATTACAGTCAAAAACAAGAAAACGACATATTGTTCAAGCTAGGCAATTAGCCATGTTCTTTGCTAAAAAATTCACCAAGGCATCGTTAGCCAGCATTGGCTCCCAAATTGGAAAACGCGATCATGCTACCGTTTTACATGCTTGCAAAACAGTAGACAACCTCACTTCCACTGATAAGCAGTTTAGAAAATACGTAGAGGATATTACCAAAAAACTTTCCGTTTAAATTAAGTAATAATGACAAAAATCCTAATGGTATGCTTGGGCAACATATGTCGCTCACCATTAGCAGAAGGTATACTGCGTTCTAAACTCCCATACAATAAATTTACCATCGATTCTGCTGGCACAGCAAATTATCACACCGGTAATCCACCAGACAAACGCTCTGTCGCTATAGCTAAAAAATACGGACTAGACATATCCAACCTTAGAGGAAGACAGTTTAGCGCATTGGATTTTGAAAGGTTTGACATAATTTACGTTATGGACGAATCTAATTACAACAATGTTATCTCGCTTGCCAAAAACCAGGAAGATATTGACAAGGTAAAAATGATTTTAAACGAAATCTACCCTAACCAAAGTTATAGCGTACCGGATCCTTATTACGGCGGCAATGATGGCTTTGAAAACGTCTATAAAATGTTGGACGAAGCTTGTTCTATAATTGCAGAAGCATTGCTTTAAACAATATATACTACAATAATATTTAGTATTTTTAACTTCAAAACATTTAACAACGAATATGAGTTCAGTTCAAGGAAGCCTATATCTTATACCTACAACACTAGGAGCAAATGAACCATTGGAAGTATTACCGATTTCTGTAAAAAAAGTCATTGAACAGACAAACATTTATATTGTTGAAAACGAAAAGACAGCAAGGCGATTTATAAAAAAAATAAGTTCTGGCAAGTCGCAATCTGCCCTAGAAATGTTTCATTTAAATAAATTCACAGACATAAGCGAACTACCTAGCTTTCTCGAACCATGCTCCAAGGGGCTAAACGTAGGACTCATTTCGGAAGCTGGATGCCCAGGGGTGGCCGATCCAGGGGCGGACATCGTAAAATTAGCGCATCAAAAAAACATCAAGGTCATTCCTCTTGTTGGGCCATCGTCCATACTCATGGCTATGATGTGTTCGGGCATGAATGGGCAAAACTTTGCTTTTAATGGCTACTTACCCATAGATAAATCCGAAAGAAAAAAAGAGATTAAACGCCTTGAGCGCATTTCTTCTGAACGCAATCAATCTCAAATTTTTATTGAGACCCCTTATAGAAACAATAAAATGCTTGAAGATTTATGTTCTACCTTAGACAAAAGCACAAGTATTTGTGTTGCTTGCGACATTACATTACCTAATGAAATGATAAGAACATTAACGGTAAACGAATGGATAAAAAATACCGTAGACCTCCATAAAAGGCCTACAATATTTATAATTCATAAAAATTAGTTTTGTTTTGTGTTAAATTGCCTTAGCTAATCTGTTAGGCTTAACCGTAGAAGTATCGTAACCAGAAAACTTCTTCATATAATATTCAACTGTAGTACCAAAACCATCTGAAAAATTATCAATTCCATAGCTACGTAAGTATTTCTTAACACTACCAGGTCCAGCTAAATGTGCTGCAGCCAAAATTCCAGATTCTGTAACAAGAACACCATTAATTCGTTTACCAACAAAATTTTTGATGTCACGCCTCAAAATCCATTTGTTTCTCGCTGCATTGGCCATAAAAGCCTTTTCCTGTAACTTGGGATTTCTTAAGAACTGTTGTAAGTTATAAATCCCTATCATTTTTAATGTTTCCTTACCAAACTGGTATTTCCCCAAATACCCGTATGTGTTCACAGAAGCATAATTGCCTCCAGACTCTTTAAAAGCTAATGCTTCTTTAAATCCTACAAATGATTTTCCTAAATAAGGGGAGAATGATTTGTTTGCTTCGTTCGATGCTAAAACATTATCCTTAACGTTTGCATCCTGGCTTACCGTATAGTTTAACACTAAGCCTTTTGTTGAATACGTACCCAACTCTATCGATTCGTCTGACGAAAACGATACATACAATAGAAAACATATTGTAAGTGGTAGGGCAACATAACTTGCAATACTTTTTATCATAACACTTAAATTTCTTCAGAATATTTGCATGACAAACACCCTTGAAATTTGAGCGTGCAAAATTATAATTTTTTTTAATAATTTCAAAATTACTCGTTTATATGCGTTTTTTAATAGTAGAATAGATGAAATACACATCCATTTTTGTTTATTTCTACCGTTGGAAACGGCACTTTAATTACGTTAAAAACCTCAAAAACAGACTTCAACAAATGTGATTTTGTTTTAATTTTTTTAAGGTCAACATCCAAGCTTAAGTAATACTGTCTTATGCGATTACTACTGGCAAATGTTGCCGATCCATTAGTATCAACACCTGAGAGCATACCATCAGCGCCATATCCTACAGCAATATTTAACCATTTAGGTAATTTACTTGTCTTAAAAAATGAATGCACATTTGCACTAAACCAATATGTTTGTCCATTATAATCTTTCAAAAGTTGTTCCAAAAAATTCCCTCCTAACTTATTGGGGCTCTGAGAAGCATATTTGGTTTGATGGAAAGAAAACTTCAAAACAATACGTTGTTCGTCCCAAAGCTGTTCCTGTGCAACATAAAAACCTGTTCCCACAGCATTAGCCAGTACATCACTCCACGAAAAACCCCATTCTTTTGAATATCCATCAAATATTTCGACTGCTGTAAGAAAACCAAAACCTAATGTAGCTCCATATAGTAATTGGTCCCTTTTCTTTACGCCGCTCCAATTAAGAAGATCTGCCCCCAATTTACCAATGTGATAAGAAGCAAACACATGTCCTAATTTATCCATTTGCATCCATTCGTCCAAATCGTTTATTGTATGGAAACCCGAACGATCATAGTCGGCATACCATAATTGATTAAGCCCAACCAAAGAAACAGTTGTAAAAGATACTTCTGAAATAGCTACTGCCTTTAACCTTCCGCTGTGTAAAGTATCACTAGGCCTTAAAAACCCATTAAGTCCACTTTGTGAAAAGGACACCGATGTAAGCAAACAAAACAGAACACCATATTGGAATGCTAGCCTGTTCACAGCTTACCTAATAATACCTTGAGAAGATAAATACCGTTGGTATTCCCTGGCGTAAACATTGTGTTGCGATAATGTTTTAGAAAATTTATGGTAGCCCAATCGATCTGCATCAGCAACAAAATACAAGTATTTATGCTTCTCGTAGTTTAAAACCGCATCAATTGCCGAAATATCGGGCATGGCTATTAAACCAGGTGGCAACCCTAATTTTTTGTATGTATTGTATGGTGAGTCTATTTCCTTATGTACATTTAAAACACGTTTAATAACCGTATTTTTATATTTAGGCAATTTATAAGCTGCAAACTTAAGTGTGGGGTCTGCCTGAAGCGGCATTCCAATCTTAATTCTATTCATATAAACCCCCGCTATTCTTGGTTGCTCTTTAGCCTTTTTAGACTCTTCATGAACAATAGAAGCCAATGCCATTACTTGATCTTCGGATAGACCAATAGCTTTTGCTTTTGCCTTTCTTGAATCATTCCAAAAACGCTGGTACTCTTTTAGCATTCGCTCCCTAAATTGTTCTGCTGTCGTATTCCAAAAAAGCTCATAACTATTAGGAATATACATCCCTAAAGCTGTAGCCTCATTAAATCTGCTATTAGTAAAAAAAGAAGGTTCTTTCATAATCTTTAACAAAGAAGCACTATCCGCTTCTATTTGCATCGCAATACGACCCGCCAACTTTTCAAGTGTTTCTTGATTATTAAAAGAGACCTTAACCGGTAAATTATTACTCCTAATAGAATTGATAATATCATTATTGCTCATCCCCTTACGTATCATATAACGCCCAGGCTTAATATTGCTTACATACTTTTTTTGCTTGGCAAGTGCATCAAACTTGTCAATATCCTTCAAAAGAGGCTCTAACTGTTCTCGTACCGCGTCATAAGAGTCGGTAGACTTTACATATATATAAGCACTTTCGTTATTAAAGGCAGTATTTACACTAAACATGGTAGTATACACAAAATAGGCAAAGTAGGCAGCAATTGCCAATCCTAGAAAAACAATAGCTAAAAGAATTTTTTTAATATACATTTAATTATTTATGAGCTGAAACAAATATTCATTTTTGTAGATACCATTGATACGGTTCCAATCTTTTTTTTCACCAACTTTTTCAAACCCTTGTTTTGCAAAGAGTTTAATACTCGCTTCATTATCATGAGAAACATTACAATACAATTGATGTAAATTTAAATGTGTAAAGCTATAATTAATTAATAATTTAAGAGCTTCACTACCATACCCTTTGCCACGGTCTTTCGACTCTTTTAACAAAATTCCTATTCCAGCTCGCGAATTTTTAAAATCAAAGTCAAAAAGATCAATCAACCCTAAAGCTTCATCATCATAATTTGAAATAACCAATCGCAATTGTTTTACTTCAAAAATATCCTTGTGGGCATTCTCTAAATACTGCTTGATTAAAAATTTAGAATAAGGGGTTTGAGTATTACTTATTTCCCAGATACTTTCATTATTCTCTATATCATGAACAAATTCAAGATCTTCAGGTTCCAGGGCACGCAAGTAAATATGCTTTCCTTTTAGTGTTATCATATCTCTCCCTTAAATACTAAGGTTGCTGGTCCAATAAGCCAAACGTTTTTATACAGCCCATTTTCAACCTCAAAAGACACCTGCAACTCCCCTCCTTGTACTTTTAAGGTAACCAGATTAGTTGTTAGCTCTCCAATACTATGCATAGCTAGCGCCACAGCCGTAACTCCAGTGCCACAGGATAAGGTTTCGTCTTCTACTCCACGCTCGTAAGTCCTAACTGCAAAAACGTCATTTTTTACTTTTTTCACGAAGTTTACGTTAGTACCTACTTCATTGTATGGCGCACCATATCTAATTTCCGAACCTTTACTTTTGATATCGAAATCTTGTAAATGCTCCTCAAACTGCACATGATGCGGTGAACCGGTATTTAAAAAAAGATACTTGTCATACTTTTCGATTGTATCTACATCCTGCATTTGCAACCTAACAATACCATTGTCTATAGTTGCATGATGAATACCATCTATAGCTTCAAATACGGCCTTGTTGGATATAACGCCCAGTTGCTTTGCAAAGGCAACCAAGCAACGGCCTCCGTTACCGCACATAGAACTTTCGTTACCATCAGCGTTATAATAAACCATCTTAAAATCTAGGGCATCATGGTTTTCTAGTAAAATAAGCCCGTCTGCCCCTATGCCAAAACGTCGGTCACACAACTGTGCCACATATTTGGTATTATTTTTGTCAAATGTTTGTTGACGATTATCAATCATCACAAAATCGTTTCCCGTTCCTTGATATTTATAAAAAGTCTCTTGCATAATAGAGCACAAATATATGAATATTAAACTGTTTTTTGCGTTGTTAAATCATCGTTAAAGTTTACGTTAAAAATCGTTAAAGCTAAATTATGAATTCAATAAATATTTAATTTTAATCGTTATTAATTTGAAAAAAGTTTAACTGAAATTTTAAAATGAGCAACAGTTACAATTAATGCTTGTTCTCAACAATTACTGAAAGTGCAAAAATTTTTGGCACATGTATTAATCAAAAATTTTAAACAAATGAAGAAGATCTTATCATTAGTAGTAGTTTCTGCCTTAGGAGGCATTATAACACTAGGAGCGTATAAATTGTTTATAGCACCTGAAAACAAACCCATTGTAATTTCCAATAATACCCCTGCTACGTTTCTACCGGTTAGTAGTAATACACTAAATACAGGGGTTCAAGGACTGGATTTCACAGTAGCGGCAGAAAAAGCAGTACATGCCGTGGTTCATGTTAAAAATCTAACCATAAGCTCGGGAGAAATGACATTACAAGACCTATTCTACGGAAGGCGCCCTCAACGAGCTCAATTAGGAACGGGCTCAGGAGTAATAGTGACACCTGATGGTTATATAGTTACCAACAATCATGTTATTGACAACTCGCAAGAACTGTCTGTAACCCTAAATAATAATAAAACATACGATGCTAAAGTTATTGGCTCTGATCCCAAAACTGATATTGCCGTTATTAAAATTGAAACAGACGAAGACTTACCTGTTATAACATTTGGAGATTCCGATCAAGCCAAAATAGGTGAATGGGTATTAGCCGTTGGAAACCCATTTAATTTAACCTCTACCGTTACTGCGGGCATTATAAGTGCTAAATCCAGAGACCTGTCGGGGCAAAGAGAGCAATATTTTTTACAAACCGATGCAGCCGTAAACCCAGGCAACTCTGGTGGAGCGCTCGTCAATACTAAAGGTGACCTCATAGGTATCAATACAGCCATTACTTCTCAAACTGGATCTTATATTGGTTACTCTTTTGCCGTGCCCAGCAATATTGCCAAAAAGGTGTTTATGGATATTATAGAGTATGGTAACGTTCAAAAAGGTATTCTTGGTGTTAGCATTTTAAATAAGAACACCGAAGAAGCAGAAAAATTGGGAGTCAATGACATTGAAGGTGTCTATGTTTCTGAGGTTACTCCTAATTCTGGTGCTGATAAAGCTGGTATTAAAAGTGGAGATATCATAAAAAAACTTGACAACTTAGAAATATCAAAGTTCGAGGATCTAAGCGGTTATATCAAAACAAAACGCCCTAACGATGTGGTTAAAGTAGAAGTCTTAAGAGGCAACCAAACAAAAAGTGTTCCCGTAACCATAAGCAGCATAGAGATTTTATCGGTGAGATTTATGGATATGGAACTTCAGGACTTATCGGATTCCTTTAAAAAAGCTTATGATATTGATTATGGGGTAAGAGTTAAAAACTCTGAAAACAAATGGCTACTCTCCAACTTAGGCATTACTGAAGGATATATTATAACCGGTATTAACGACAGAAAAATAGAATCCATCCAAGACATAGCCGAGTTAAAAAACAAGTACGGTGATGATATTTTGGACAACATTAAAAGACTTGAATACATAAACAAAAGAAACCAAAGAAAAGAAGTTATTTTTAGGTAGCAACCGATAAACTACCCTAACGTTTAGACCCTTCAAAAACTTGATTTTTTTGAAGGGTTATTTTTTTATAAGAATACGCTACGAAAACGTTTGAAATATAGTATTTTTGCCGAAAATCTATAACAACACTCTAAATAATTAAAGCAATGAGTTTTAACAAAACTTATGAAAAAGAACTAGCTTTTCAGGCAGACCGACGCAGAGCTAGTGTTGAATTTATTAAAATTATAAGCGACCTTTGGTATGACAAATCCATTGAGCTTGTACTTTTTCGAAACCAGTTGATTGACAGAAATGTAAGTCAGATTTTAAACTTGCATGAATATGCCGGCAAATTTGTCCAGAAGCCTATTTCAATATTTGACTCTGTAGAAATAGCCCAAGCCATAAAAACACTCGATATCCCTCCTGCTAAATTAGACATTGGAAAACTTACTTACGAATTTCATTTAGAAGAAGATAAATATAGTAACGCCACGAATTTTGTTGCAGCTAAATTAAAAGGCGCCAATAAAAACAAAGTCATCATACCAAAAGATGTAATTCTTTACGGTTTTGGCAGGATTGGCAGATTAGTAGCTCGAGAACTCATGGTTCGCACTGGCAAAGGGAGTCAGTTACGCTTAAGAGCTATTGTTACACGAGGGGCAATAGATGCTAAAACACTAGAAAAGCGCGCAGCTTTATTGCGCAACGATTCTGTTCATGGCTATTTCCCTGGCACAGTTAGCATAGATGAAAAAAACATGGCTTTGACCATAAATGGCACTACTGTTAATATTATTTCTGCTAAAGCTCCAGAAGAAATAGATTATACAAAATACGGTATAAACAAAGCTCTGGTTATTGATAACACGGGGGCTTACAGAGACAAGGAAGCGCTTAGCAGACATTTAAAATCTACTGGTGTTGATAAGGTATTACTAACCGCTCCAGGTAAGGGCATTCCTAATATTGTGTATGGTGTTAATCATTTCGATAACGACCCAAACAAGACAAATATTTTCTCTGCAGCTTCATGCACAACCAATGCCATCACGCCAGTTTTAAAAGCAATTGACGACTCATTCGGTATAAAACACGGACATCTAGAAACCATTCACGCCTATACTAATGATCAAAATCTGGTTGACAATTACCATACTAAATACCGTCGTGGTCGCGCTGCTAGCCTGAATATGGTTATTACAGAAACAGGTGCAGGCAACGCTGTAGCAAAAGCTTTGCCCAACTTGGAAGGAAAACTAACATCTAACGCTATCCGTGTTCCTGTTCCAAATGGCTCCTTGGCCATTTTAAACTTAGAACTGGACAACAAAACGTCTTTTGATGGTGTCAATACAATCTTAAAAAAGTATGCTCTCGAGGGAGATCTTGTAGAACAAATAAAATACGAATTAAGTGATGAGCTTGTCTCAAGCGATATTATCGGGAGCTCTGCTCCATCTATCTATGACAGCAAGGCTACTATAGTTCGTAAAGATGGAAAAAACATTGTTTTGTACATATGGTATGATAATGAATATGGCTATAGTCATCAAGTAATAAGATTAGCAAAATATATAGCTAAAGTAAGACGGTTTACATATTATTAAAAACAAAACATCCATACACCTTTTTTGTACGTATATAAACCAGCCTCACATAAAGTGAGGCTTTTTGTTAATTAAAAGCTATAACCCTAAAACAATATTTTTTAACTTCGTAATCTAAAATTAACCTACCTTAAACCAATTATAAATGAAATACGCCAACTGTCTTTTTGTTTTTACCTTAGCCTTTTTTTGTTCAACATACAATTTTGCTCAAAATGATGAGCCAAAAGAAAAGCTTTCTCTTAACAGTGGTACAATAGATAATCAGTTTGATTATGTTATTCAAAAGTCATACACTTACAAAGGCAATGGTAAAGTATACAAAAATGTAGAGTATCATTGGCTTACCCAATTAAAAGCGCATACACTGGACTCCCTTAAAGCCATACATAAAGATCTAGCAGACACGCAGCTTAATGTTAAAAATCAAGCCAAGGAAATAGCTGACCTGAAATCAAAACTTTCAAACACCGAAAGTGATCTGGAAAAAACCAACAATGAAAAAAACAATATGGCTTTGTTTGGCTTACAAATGAGCAAAACAAATTACAACATACTTATGTGGGCCATTATTGCATGTTTATTGGCTTTCTTACTTTTCTTTATTTACAAATTTAAAAACAGCAATGCAATCACCAAAGCAGCAAAACACTCACTAACCGAAATTGAAGAAGAATTTGAAGAACATCGCAAAACAGCTTTGGAACGCGAACAAAAAGTAAGACGTCAACTTCAAGACGAAATCAACAAACAAAAAGGTGTTTAATACGCTAAAACGTTTTAATTTCTAGGCAAGTCTTTATAAAAAAATATCAAACCTTAAAAAATCTGCAATCTTATTGCGGATTTTTTTGTAGTACAAAGTGCTGTGTTTTTATTTTAAATATAGATTTTTATTATTCATTGTATTCTTTGCATCTTTGCACATTATTAACACATCACCATGCGCATAGATATCATCACAGTTCTCCCAGAACTACTCAAAAGCCCATTTGAGGCTTCAATATTAAAAAGAGCTATAGAGTCCAATTTGGTTGAGGTTCACTTTCATAACTTAAGAGATTATACTACCGATAATTACAAATCGGTCGACGATTATCAATTTGGAGGAGGAGCCGGTATGGTCATGATGGTTGAACCCATTGACAAATGTATTTCTCAATTAAAATCGCAACGTCATTACGATGAAGTAATTTATATGACTCCAGATGGTGAAACTTTGAAACAAGGTATTGCAAATCAAATATCACTAAAGGAAAACATTATTATTCTTTGCGGGCATTATAAAGGAGTAGACCAACGCGTAAGAGACCATTTAATTACACGCGAAATATCCATTGGTGATTTCGTGTTATCTGGTGGTGAGCTGGCTGCAGCTGTACTTTGCGATGCTGTAATTCGTTTAATACCTGGTGTATTAGGTAATGAAACTTCTGCTCTAACAGATTCTTTTCAAGATAATTTGCTTGCTCCTCCCATTTATACAAAACCACGTGACTATAAAGGATGGAAAGTTCCAGAACTTCTATTTAGTGGCAATTTACCTGAAATTGATAAATGGCGGGAAGAACAAGCCTATAAACGAACTAAAGAAAGACGACCCGATTTGCTAAGCGATTAATAGCTATTTTAGCTACTTAACGCTAACTTAAATACGCTAAAATAACATATACTCTATTGAATTCTTAAAACAGGGCACATGTTACTCATTAATAACATCTTGAAAAAGATATAAGCAAAATAACTCCTCAAAAATAGCGCATGTAAAAAAGACAATAATTAATTGTGCTTTATTAATTATTGGTTATATTTGCACCCAATTTTGGATTAACCTCTGACGAAAATCGTGAACGTTGTTCTGAATCAATATAATTAAATCATAAAGAGATGGAATCTTTAGTAAAATTTGTTCAAGACGAATTTGTAACAAGAAAGGACTTTCCAGAATTTTCAGCTGGAGACACTATTACCGTTTACTACGAAATTAAAGAAGGTAACAAAACACGTACTCAGTTTTTTAGAGGTGTTGTTATTCAACGTAAAGGATCTGGAACTTCAGAAACTTTTACAATCAGAAAAATGTCTGGCTCGATTGGTGTAGAACGTATTTTCCCAATTAACTTACCAGCATTACAAAAAATAGAAGTTAACAAACGTGGAAAAGTACGTAGAGCACGTATCTACTACTTTAGAGGCCTTACTGGTAAAAAAGCTAGAATTAAGGAAAAAAGACGTTAATAAGTTATTGCTTTATAAGCAAGCTATGAAAAGCCTAGGTAATTTACCTAGGCTTTTTTTATTAACAAAAGTTAATAAACATACCTCATAACATGTTGATATTAAATACCAAAGTAAAGTTGTATTTTACACGAAAATGTTATATATTAGCCTAACATTCAAATAAATAGAAAAATTTATAGGAAAAGTAACGTTCTTTATATAAATTGTTTTTTGAGGTTTTTTTGTGCCATATTAAAAATATGTTCTTACAAAAAGCCATGATATTATAAAAAGTCCCACATATAAAAGGTAGGTGGCAACTAGTATAATTGAAAGCTTAAAAAATAACAGAATCGAAAGTGCATGTTATATAATAATTAGCAATGCTTAAGGAAAACCTAAAGGAAGGAACCGTAAGTATCAAGAAAAACAATTACAGAAACATTTTAGTAATAGGTCGATACATTTTGAAAATTACGAATTAAGATGTTTCTCTTGAAATAACAGCACTTGAATTGAAAAGGTTTAAATTGAATTTAAATCGATTTAGTGGTTATACTAATTAGATCACGTTATGTTATTTCAAAGAAAGCCATGTCAGAGTAGATTAATATCTGCAGTGATATGGCTTTTGTTTTTTTATTAATTAAGGTGTTTTATTATTAATTCCTTAGCCGTTATTATCTTTTTTTTTATTCTATTAAATCCACACGCCTTAAAAGCACTTCATAAAATATTAGGCCATTTATAAAGTCCAATTTTTGTATATTCGCATCGCGAAAAAATAACACTAAATATTAGTATTATTTGCTGTTGTTATAATCATAAAAAAATCGACACGAATGTCTAAAATTATTTATACCAAAACCGATGAAGCGCCAGCATTGGCTACTCGTTCATTTTTACCAATAGTAAAAACTTTTGTAAAATCTTCAGGAATCGATATTGAAACAAAAGATATTTCCCTGGCTGCTAGAATACTATCAGCTTTTCCTGATTTTTTGAATGAAGATCAACGTGTTCCAGACGATTTGGCTATTCTTGGTGAATTGGCCAAAAAGCCAGAAGCAAATATTATTAAATTACCTAATATTAGTGCTTCAATTCCGCAATTAAAAGCAGCTATTAAAGAATTGCAGTTACAAGGTTTTGCTATACCTAATTATCCAGACGAACCCGTAAATGATTCTGAAAACGATACCAAATCGCGTTATGATAAAATTAAAGGAAGTGCTGTAAATCCAGTACTTCGTGAAGGGAACTCAGACAGACGTGCTCCCAAAGCTGTAAAAAACTACGCAAAAAAGAATCCGCATTCTATGGGAGCCTGGTCAAGCGACTCCAAATCGCATGTTGCCACAATGACTTCAGGTGATTTTTCCCACAATGAAAAATCGGTTACCATACAAGAAGCTACAACTGTAAAAATAGAGCATGTAGGCACTAATGGTAAGGTTACTACTTTAAAAGACAACTTATCTCTGTTGCAAGGAGAGATAATTGATGCAACTGTTTTAAGTAAAAAAGCGCTTTTAAGCTTTTTAGAAGAGCAAGTAGCAGATGCAAAAGCAAATGGCGTATTGTTTTCATTGCACATGAAAGCAACCATGATGAAAGTAAGTGACCCTATCATTTTTGGACATGCTGTACGTGTATTTTTTAAAGATGTCTTCACCAAGCATGGAGCAATATTAGCAGAGATTGGTGTCGATGTTAACAATGGTTTTGGCAACTTAATTGAAAAGCTTGACGAATTACCACAAGAAAAAAGAGACGAAATTTCAGCAGATATTGATGCTGCTTTCAACAATGGTCCAGACTTGGCTATGGTAAACAGCGACAAAGGAATCACCAATTTACATGTTCCTAGCGATATTATCATTGACGCCTCTATGCCAGCAATGATCCGTAATTCCGGACAAATGTGGAATGCCAATGGTAAAGCACAGGATACAAAAGCTGTAATTCCAGATAGTAGTTATGCCGGTATTTATACAGCAACTATCGACTTTTGCAAAGAGCATGGCGCATTCGATCCTACTACTATGGGCACAGTACCTAATGTTGGGTTAATGGCTCAAAAAGCTGAAGAGTATGGGTCACATGATAAAACATTTGAAATAGCTTCTAATGGAACGGTTAGAGTTGTGGATGCTGCTGGAAATACTCTTATAGAACATAATGTTGAAGAAGGTGATATCTGGAGAATGTGCCAAGTTAAAGATGCTCCTATACAAGACTGGGTAAAATTAGCCGTTACAAGAGCTAGAGCTTCACAAACACCTGCTGTTTTCTGGTTAAATGAAAACAGAGCCCATGATGCCGAATTAATCAAAAAAGTAAATACTTATTTAAAAGATCACGATACCAGTGGTTTAGATTTAAGAATTCTATCTCCAATAGAGGCTACCATCTTTACTTGTAAAAGACTTAAAGAAGGTAAAGACACCATTTCCGTTTCTGGTAACGTGTTACGAGATTACCTAACCGACCTCTTCCCTATTCTTGAAGTTGGAACCAGTGCTAAAATGTTATCTATTGTTCCTTTAATGAATGGTGGTGGTTTGTTTGAAACCGGAGCAGGCGGATCTGCCCCTAAACACGTACAGCAATTTACAGAAGAAAACCACTTGCGTTGGGACTCTTTAGGTGAATTCTTAGCCCTAGCCGTTTCCCTAGAGCATTATAGTGAAGTTAACAATAATGCTAAAGCCAAAGTTTTAAGCGAAACTTTAGACGAAGCTACAGGTAAATTATTGGAAAACAAAAAGAGCCCTTCCCGAAAAGTTAAAGAACTAGACAACAGGGGAAGCCACTTTTATTTGGCAATGTACTGGGCACAGGAATTAGCAAATCAATCAATAGATGAAGCCCTAAAAGAAGAGTTTACTCCTATTGCCAAACAACTAACAGATAATGAAAAGGCAATCGTTAATGAATTAAACGAAATACAGGGAGTTCCTGTAGATCTTGGTGGTTATTACGAACCAAATGAGACATTAGCCAATAAGGCCATGAGACCAAGCGAAATCCTTAACAGTATTTTGTAAAAAATTTAATACTTCTAAAAAGCTCCTTTAAAGGTAGCCATGGTCGGAAGATTTTTTCTTCCGACTTTTTTTGTTTTATAGGGTAGATTATTTTGCAATATT
>NZ_BAABCY010000077.1:0-35879 GCF_039539345.1 Snuella lapsa
TAATTTTTAATATAACTAAAGTGCTGCAATGAAATTGCAGGGTTTTAGACCCTAATTTGAAACCAATAAAAATGCTCTACAATCGAGTAGACGGCCGTGAGCGATAAGCCCACGGTGCGCCTCTCACACCACCGTACGTACGGGTCGCGTATACGGCGGTTCGAAAATGATATTAACTTTTGTAGCATACTGGTATACTTAGGAAGTCTCTTTTCTTAAGTTTGGACTGCATTATCTTTGTTCGCCAAAATAAACATTACAAAGCTCTATTTCAAAAACCACTTAAAAAAGTCAATTTTATTTTGTAACTTAATGTTTTGGTAATCAATAGTATTTAAGTTATGGACACAATAAAATCTCTAAACAAGTGGGCAAACCTGCATACTTATATCCCACTGGATCTGTTACGCATCGCTTTAGGTGTGTTCTTATTTATTAAGGGCATCAATTTTATGGCGGATAGTGAAATGTTGGTCATGTTATTTAAGCCTATTGAAAGCTGGGCAGGCGGCATGCTAGCTATTCATTATGTGGCTCCTGCACATTTTATAGGTGGTTTATTAATAGTATTTGGTCTATTGACCCGTTGGGCCATTATTGCCCAAGTACCTATTTTAATTGGTGCTATAGCTATTAATTTTGTTGGTGACATGGATACTAACAATCTTATATTGGCTATTGCTACTACTCTTATATGTGGATTTTTCCTTTTATACGGATCGGGTAAGCATTCGCTGGATTATTATTTTAAGATGCAGCAGTAACGAATTGACCGGAATCGGGTTTTAAAAACAGAAAAACATATATAAACGACCGCTGTTCGATTAGCAAACTGATGGTGGGTTCGAGTGAGTTTGTGAGGAGCGAACAAATTTGTATCGAGAACTATTCGCAGACGACTTCTCGATATATTTTTCATCTTAGGTCGAAAACATGCGATGTAACATGTTTAATCTTAAACAGGATTTGCTTTAACGCGTGGCTAATTTAGCAATAATTCCAGTGTTTTACTGCGTTGTACCTTACCTGAAGGGGTTTCGGCGAATTTTGGAACGGTATATAGATGCTTTGGGGTTTCATACTTGTTTAAGCCTGAAAAAAGTTGAGGGATATTGACAGGCTTGGTGCCTTCAACAACCAAAATAACACGTGCTCCCAGATTTTCATCGGGTTCTGATGCTATAAAAAACCGCTGCTTGATCTTATCCTGAAGCTTGGCTTCTATTTGTTCAGGGAACAGCTTTATGCCTCCCGAGTTGATGACATTGTCGTAACGCCCCAACCATTCGAACGCGGTTGGTGTATGTATTTTTACAATGTCGTTGGTGATGACAGGTGCCTTTGAAAGTCGCGGCGCATTAATGACTAGGCACCCTCTACTATCTTGTGTGATACTTACGTTTGGCAGCACTTTAAAACAACTATCGGCCAATGGACCGTTAACAGGTTTGGCTGCAATATGCGTTATGGTCTCTGTCATCCCGTAGGTTTCAAATGCTTGTACCTTCTTTTCTTTTAGTGCCTTTACCAATGTTGTTCCTACTGGTGCGCCGCCAATGATTAATGTTTTGATTGTATCCAGGTTATCTAATGAAGCTGCTACTTGAAAGGGTGTCATGGCACAAAAGTCGTAATCGGCATTAACTGAGGCTAATGGATTCGCTTCTGGTTGTACCACATCTATTTCCAGACCGAGCATGAGAGCGCGTACCAACATCATTTTACCTGCAATAAATCCGGTTGGCAGACAGTGTAAAGCTTTTTGTCCGGGTTTTAAATTAAAAAAATAACCTGTAGCCATAGCTGAACTGCGCATGGCTTCTTTACTAAGACGGATAGGTTTAGGCACACCTGTAGAGCCTGATGTTTTGACCTCCAGATAATCGTTGTTGTCTGTCCAATCCAACAAAAATGCACCTAGTTCTCTTAAATAATCTGATTTAGTCTTGCTATAATCGGCTGCTAAATCTTTTAGGGAATTTAGGTTGTAATGTTTACCGTCAAGACGAAAACCTTGGTGTATGTGTTTGTATGTATACATCATTTTATTATTAGGGTTTTCGTCTCGACGGTTATCTATGGTATTACTTTTTAATTGGAAGAATCCAATAGCTATAATTATAGGATTTGTATGGTAATCTATAAGCTTCTAAAGGTAAAGCGCCCCAACTGTTGATGCTTCCTAATCCTTGCTGAAAGCCATCTACGTTAAGGTATACTTCTTTTCTTGCAGTAAGGTCTCCGGCATGCATTTGGGTTTTATCTGGACCAGAGTCAAGATCTTCCTTGCTAAAGTTTAATGCTGCTACTTGTAATGGCTTAGGGCCATATACTTTTAGCCCTACTCCACTCTCTTTGGTTAGTGTCGCCCAACGTACATCTAGTTTATTTCCGGTTTCTTGCGGACGGATATAAGGGAAGTACTGATCGGCTATCGTACCATTATACACCCCAACTTTAGCTGCATGTTGTCTGTCTGAATAGGCTTCGAAAGGGCCTTTACCATACCAACTAATGTTTTTATAATCTTCTGGTAGCACCATTTCATTTCCAAATTTAAACAAATTGGTGTGTTCTCCTTTTATTGCATTAAAATCGTTGGTTACTTGCATAACACCGTTACCGTCGATAAGAAAGGTTTGTGTGTAAGTGGCGTCTCCTCCAAATATTTCCTTAATAAAGGCTACGGATACTTCGCTATCTGATAATCGTTCTACATGGTGGGTAAGGGTCTCTCCTTTTCCGGCTTCCTTCCACTCTGCATAGCGTTTTTGGGTTCGGGCTCCATAATCGTTATCTACCGGCGCTCGCCAGAAGTTTACTTCTGGCCCATTGGTTATTAAGGTATCCATTTGATAGCTATAGGAGGTTAATTTGCCGTTTTTAGAATCGAAACGGATTTCAAAGTCAGTTCCAGATACTGTTATGCTATCATTTTGGGAAATGAAGGTTACTGGCGAGCTTGCTTTACCGGGTGCATTTACCTCTCCTTCTGTTAGTTGGAATTGCTCATAGCCAACTTCATGGTTTGCTTCTAATAAGGGTTCGGCCATCTTTAAAAGGGCCTTTACATTTAAGAAGTATTCTTTACCTGGTTCTAACTGGGTTTTAAACGGTATGGTAAGGGTTTGCGTTTGTTGTGGCAATACATTTAAATCGTTAATTGTACCGCTTTCAGTAACATCGCCGTTAGCAATCAATTCCCACTGCAATTTATAATTACTTAGGTTTCTAAAGAAATACCAGTTCTTAACATCTATGATTCCTTTTTTAAGGTCATTGGCATAAAACTTTACTTCTTGGTGGATGTGCTTAACTTCATAAATATGCGGATTTGGCTTTCTGTCGGGTTGTACTAATCCGTTGTTTAAAAAGTTATTGGAACTTGGTACGTCTTCGGGTCCGAAATCGCCACCGTAGGCATAAATTTCTTTACCGTTCTTTACGGTTTTTAGTCCTTGATCTACAAAATCCCAGATAAAGCCTCCTTGTAACTTATCGTATTTTTCATAGAGATCCCAATACTCCTTAAATCCTCCCATACTATTCCCCATAGCGTGAGCATATTCACATTGTATTAACGGCTTGTCCCATTCATTACTTTCGGCATATCGCTTTACTGCTTCTGGCCCTGCATACATAGGGACATATAAATCGGAATTCCACTCTAAACCTGCACGTTCGTATTGTACGGGTCTTGTATCGTCCATTTCTTTTGCTAATAGATAGGTATTATAGAAATTATAGCCATTACCTGCTTCGTTTCCTAAAGACCAGATGATAATGGATGGATGGTTGCGGTCGCGCTTTATCATACGTTCTGTACGACTCATATGTGCTTTAAGCCATTTTGGATTGTTGGCCAATGTTTTGGTTAGGTTATAGCCCATACCATGCGACTCGATATTCGCCTCGTCTATAACATAGATACCGTACTGATCGCACAACTCGTACCAATACGGATCATTTGGATAGTGACAGGTACGTACTGCATTGATGTTAAATTGCTTGAACAACTGAATGTCTTTTAGCATATCTTCTTTGGAAACGACATGACCGCGCACGGGATCGTGTTCATGCCTGTTTACGCCTTTTAACAGTACGGGCTTCCCATTGATTAATAATTGCGAATTCTTAACTTCGGATGTACGGAAGCCTATTTTTCTTTTGATAACTTCTTTTACAAGGTCTTTTTTATCTTTTAAGACAATACTCAAATTGTATAGATTCGGTATTTCGGCCGACCAAGTTTTAACATTCGGAATAACTGTACTAAACTCTAATGATGCTCCCTCTGAAGCACTTACTTGAAATGATTTGGTGTTTTCATAAATCGTTTCATCGTCTGTACTTAACTGAACTGTAAGGACACCTTTTTCTTTCTTGGAAAGTACTCCGGCCAGATCTACATTTAAATCGAATACACCATCTTTGTAATCACCTGAAAGACCAGCTTTTACTGCAAAATCTGAAACAAATACTTTAGGTCCAGCGTATAGATATACATCTCTTTCTATTCCTGATATTCTCCAAAAATCTTGACATTCTAAGTAGCTGCCATCGCTCCATCTGTAAACTTCAAGGGCAATGGTATTTTTTCCTGTGCGTACAAAGTCGGTTATATTAAACTCGGCAGGTAGCTTAGAGCCTTGGCTATAGCCCACCTTTTTACCGTTTATCCAGATATAGAAGGCTGATTTAACGGCTCCGAGATGAATGAACAATTCTTTATCTTCCCAGTTGGCTGGTAGGTTAAAACTTCTTTTATAGGATCCTACGGGGTTGTATCCGTCGGGAATATCGGGGGGATTGGGATTGGTTGGGTTAAAAGGGTACTCCGTATTTGTGTAAATAGGAATTCCGAAGCCTTCCACTTCCCAATTGGCAGGCACTTTAATATCGTCCCACCCACTTGTATCGTAGCCTTTCTTGTAAAAGTCCTGGGGTCGTAAATCTGGATTTTTTGACCAGTTAAACTTCCATACGCCATTTAAAAGCAAATAGTTTTCAGACTTTGTTATGTCATTCTCTACTGCTAATGCTTCCGAATCGAAGGCAAAGAAAGAGGCTCGAGCTGGTAACTTGTTTTTTTCGATTACATCTGGATTCTCAATGACGGGATCTAAGGTTTGTGCGTACAAACAGTTGGCTCCCAAAACCAATGTTAGGGCCATATGCTTTATAATCTGCTTCATCTCTTAAAATTTATGTGTTTAAATTTATATTTAATAAACTGTTGCAACTAGGTTTGTATTTTTAATGGTAACTTTTATAGATCAATAACAAGCTTCCTAAAACGAAGTATCCCCGAGACATAGCCTCGGGGAATTCTTTTTGATAAAACTTATTTATATTGTTTGCTTAGCTTAATAAAATCTTCTGCTGTACTGTTTTCAAAAGGAACCAAATAAAAACTGTATTGGTGCTTTGTATCGCCTTTTATCATATATTGTTCTTGAGGCTTAGCATACCAACTGTCGTCTCCGCCCACTCCGCGTTGCTCTAGGTCTATATTCAGCTGTACTAAATCCTGTTCTTTAATATCAATTGTATGCTTGCTTGAGTTTACTTCTGGAATACCATCAATTTGATAGGCTTCATCAATCTTTTGGTTACCACCATAATCGATACCTTGAGTGGTGTCAAAATCTTCGTTTGGCATATGTAATGCACTAATGCCAAGTCCCTTTTTAGGATTTTTTGCAACCACCAACAAACCACTATTGTTTTTATTTGATAGGGCTACCCAACGCACATCGGTTTTATAACCGTTCTCTTGTGGACGAATGTATGGCACATATTGATCGGCTACTTTCGACTGGTATAGATCAATAAAAGCCGCTGCTTTCCTGTCTTGATAGTTTTCCCAGGGGCCTCTTCCAAAATAGGTCATATTATCATACTGTTTTGGTAGTTGCATACGCATACCTACACGTGGAATATCGGCAGAATAACTGGTTTCGTTTAAAGTGTTTTCTATAAACACCACGCCACTGCTTTTGATTGTATATACCGAATTAAAGCTTGTATCTACTCCTGGTAATGTATAGATAACGTTTAAAACAACATCGCCATTATCTAAGGTTTTAAGTGCTGTGTTTGATACTTTAGAAAACAATGATGCTTTTTTCCATTCAATGTTTTTTAAATGCATTTTATTTCCAAAATCGTTATCTGTTACTGCACGCCAAAAATTAGGTTTTGGTCCTTTTCCGTCTTTAAGCAATTCGGTTCCTTTAAACGCATAGGATGTTAAACGTCCAGCATCTTTATCAAATACCAGTTTTAAAGCATCACCAGTAACGGTAATGGTATTGCTTGTTTCTTTTATTTTTAAGTTTGATGTGGTTGTGTTCTCTGCTATTTCTTCTTTGTATTTTCTGCCCAAGTCTATTTGTTCGTGGGCGACTTCAAAGCCTTCAGGCAATAATCCCCAATCGGATTTGGTAAGTGCTGATATTTCTACAAAATACTCTGTATTTGCTTTAAAATCGATACCATTTAAGGGCACACGAATCAATTTACCTGTATGGGTGTCGATATCCAAATCTTCGAAGGTTGTTGTTTTTAGCACTTTGCCATCGGCTTTTACGTTGGCAACGAATTTAAACGCCTTTAAATTGGTAAAATCATATAGGTTTTCTAATAACACACGCAATTCATTATGTCTGTTAAGCCCTTTGTCCTTAAAGTTAATAAATTCATGTGCTTTTTTGACCTCATATAAACCGGGTTGTGGTGTACGGTCTGGGAACACGATACCGTTGTTTAAAAATGAATTGTCTGTAGGCATGTTGGTGCCATAATCGCCTCCGTATGCATAATAACGTTCGCCTTTTTCATTGGTTTTCCATATAGACTGATCTACCCAATCCCAAATGAAACCGCCTTGTAAATTATCGTATTGTTCTATAACATCCCAATAGTCTTGAAAGTTTCCGGTACTATTTCCCATGGCATGTGCATATTCACTTGGGATAAATGGTCTGTCTGTTTTAGACTTTCCTATTTCTTCGAAGCGTCTTGGGGAAGGGTATTGGGGCACAATAATATCGGTATTGGTATCCATATCGTATAGACTGCCATCGTAATCCTTATATGGGCGTTCGTACTGAACTGGTCTTTTGGTTTTATCGTTAGCCTTAATAGCGTCGTAGCCTTTAAAGAAATTTACGCCATTTCCTGCTTCGTTACCCATGGACCATATAATTACGGAAGGGTGGTTCTTGTCACGTTGCACCATACGTACCATTCTATCTACATGGGCGTTTTCCCATTTTGGATTTTTAGCTAAGGAGTATTTACCGTAATACATACCATGTGACTCTATATTGGCTTCGTCCACTACATACATGCCGTGTTCATCACAAAGTTCATAAAAGCGTCTTCCTCTAGGGTAATGACTTAAGCGTACGGCATTGATATTATTTTCTTTCCATAAACGGATATCCTTCATAATCATCTCCTCGGACATGATATGTCCAGTTTCTGGATCATTTTCCTGGGTATTAACACCTTTTAAGGTTATACGCTGACCGTTTACCAAAAGTAAGCCTTGTTTAATTTCTACTGATCGGAATCCTATTTTAATGGAAGTGGCTTCTACCGCATTGCCTTTTTTATCATGTATTTCCAACACTAAGGTATATAGGTTGGGGTGTTCGGCACTCCATTGTTTTACCGCGTTTATAGCACCTTTAAAAGAAAAGGTTTGCTTATTGTCCTTCTGAATTGTTAAGGCTTGTTTTCCAGATAATACTTCTTTTGAATTTGCATCCAAAACTTTATAGGAAAGGCTTCCTTTTTGGTCTTTTGAAAGCTTATTTTCAATAACAACTGAAAGATCTAACTCTCCATTTTTATAAGCGCCATCTAAGGTTGACACAACTTCAAAGTCTTGGATGTGTAATTTTGGTTGGGCATAAACAAACACACTACGTTCTATACCGCTAATTCTCCAAAAATCCTGACATTCTAAATAGGAACCATCGGTCCACCTGAATATTTGAATGGCAACTGTATTCTTTCCTGGTTTGGCTGCCTTGGTAATATTGAATTCTGATGGCAATTTACTGCCTTGGGAATATCCGATATATTTTCCATTAACCCAAACAAACCCTCCAGATTTCATGGCTCCTATGTGTAAGAACAGCTCTTTACCATCCCAACTTTCGTCTATGGTAAAATCTCGTCGGTAGGAACCTACCGGGTTATATTCATCTGGTACGTCTCCTGGGGTTTTGGGATATACTCTATCCACCAATTCCATGTCGTCTGCAACCATAGCTTTATAATCGGCAAATTCGTATTGGTGGTTAACATAAATAGGAATACCAAAACCTTCAACTTCCCAGTTGGCTGGCACTTTAATGGTTTCCCAATTGGAAACATCCTCACTTGGATCCATAAAGGTGGTTGGTCTGTCCTTAGGGTTTCTTACCCAATTAAAAGACCATTCTCCATCTAAAGACTTTTTTAAAGCATTTGTATTGTTAATAGCATCATTTTCTGAATAAAATGATGAAAATGATGCATGGGCATCTAGTTTGTTTTCGCTAATGACCTGCTCATTTTCAATGTAGTATTTATAATCTGTAATCGGGTCTCTTTCCTGACTATAGGTCGAAAAGCTTACAATTCCAATACCAATAGCAACTGCTCTCGTAAAATTCATGTCTTTATGATAATTTAATTAATTTAACTTGACCATTTCCAACATCAAATTAGAACTGGCCTTAGGATGCAATAAGTAGGCGAAACATGTGTTCTAAAAAGAACGTGTGCTCGAACAAATTTTGCGTTTCGAAATTAATGAATTTTACGGCGAGAATGAAATTATGGAATGGGTTTTATTATACCCTTTAAGCGAGTTTAAATATTCTAAAAAGAATTGAGACTATTATTATGAATTTGACAAAACCTACTCTATTTTGTAAGCTGAAATGTGGTTACAACAAAGCCGTGATCGGACGGGTATGGTATTTTGTTGGTATTGATTCTTAAAGTGTCTCCTAAAAATGCTTTATAGGATTGCGACTGCACAGCTTTTAACTTAGGGCTTTTGTAATAAATGTAATCAATTCTATGCTCGTCCTTTTTACCTTTGGTATCCCAAGTAATGCCGGGATGTGATATGGGGTCTGGATTGAGCGTTCTATAGGTATCCACCAAGCCCATATCTTCTAATACTTTGGTCGCATACCAGGGCACTATTAAATCGTTATGCAGACTTTTGGCATTTTCGCCCCAATCTAAATGGGATGGTGTATTAAGATCACCACCAAAAATCATGGGAATACTATCTGCCTGAGAAGCATACTTCTTTAGATAGGGTAATACTTTTTGTATCATTTCGTATTTGCTACCTGTTTGTTCCCAAGCGAGCAGCTCTTCGGAAGTCATTCCTAAAGTTTCTGGAGCGTCACTCCAAGGTAAGTAATGAAACCAATTAGAGAAAAAACGAATTGTTTGATTATTGAAAACAACCTCTCTACCTCCTAAATAAAATGGGTATTTGGTATCTATGCGCTTTCCAAACGGGTATTTGGACATGATTGATAGATTGATACGCTTATCGTCTAGTGCGGTGCCTTCGGGAGCTATTAAGTGGAAATTATAGCCTAAGGTATCGGCTATCTGCTTACCAGATCCGTAGGTTTCGACCATCAGGATCACATCGGGATTGACTTCTTTTATGATTGCTATGGCATGTTCTCTTCCATTTGGAATGTCGTTGGCACCATGTAATATATTCCATGCCATTACCTTAAATGTTGAAGGCCCGGGAGTTTCTTTACAGTTGACCAACAATAGTAAAACAAAAAGAGAGCAAATACGTATCATTTTAAGATCTAATAGGAATGTGGATAATATATATTACTCAAGGTTCCGTCATCAAACAACTCAATAATACTATATCCCGGAGGTGTTTCATGGTACCAACATTTACCAGCGGATTCTTCGTCCCCATCGCCCCACCAAAAGCCACTCATGGAGCCGTTGCAATAATAGTTAACATTATTGTAAATAGCTTTGTCCAATAAATGCATATGGCCACTAATGCAATGGATATTTTTGTCCTTGTGCTTATGAAACAATTTGGTAATATACTTACTATCTGTATGATTACCGCCATACGGAATAGTGCTTACACCTAGAATAGGGTAATGCGTCATTACTAAAACACGTGCTCCTTTTGGCATATTGAGTAGTTCGTTTTCCAGCCAGACACGTTGTTCTTCATCTAATGATCCTGCATTTTTATTATTACTGTCCAGTACCAAAAAATACCAGCCTTCTTTCTTAAAACTATAGTATCTGTTAGGTATGTTCAAGTTCTTTACAACATAGTCTTTGCCATACATGGCATCACTCTTATCTGGTGCTGCCCACCACATATCATGATTTCCCAAACAGCTATGTATTTCATATCCTTTAAATTCGCTTTTTAGGTCGTTCCAAATCTCCCATTGTTCCAATACGCGTTCTCTGGTAATGTCACCATAATCGGCAGCAAATATGGTATCGCCTCCATTTAAAAAAAAGTCAACTTTATGCTTTTTAATTTCACGCATACATTGTCTAAACCTGTTTGGAGCATCTAGTTCTGGTCTTATATGTATGTCTGTTATATGTGCAATTTTTAAAAGCCTTTTACGGTTTTTGTTACTTGTGTTTTCTTGGGATAATACTATTGGAGACATGGCCATTGCGCCCAATGAAACTCCTATTTTTTTTAAAGCTGATCTCCTATTTTCGCTATGTTCTTTTTTCATTGTAAACTTAATAATTGAGACAATCTCTGATTCTGAATTCAAATTATTACCATTCTGTATTTAATCTTGATTGTATTGTTTATTTTATTTTAAATGTAGCCAAAACACCTTTATGGTCTGTTGGCCATTTGCCTTTTGGTAATAAAAATTTATCTGATAAAGAAGTATCTTCTTCTCCTTGGCCTCTTACAATGCATCCCGATGGTCCTACAATAATAACATCTTCCAAAGTTAAACGTTCGTCTTCATTATAGTATACAAAATCAATACGGTCTCTATCGTCTGCTTCAGGCGTCCATGTTAATTTTGACAATTCTACATTGGTATTATAAGCTGCCCAGGTAAATCCTGGATGGGTAACAGGATTGGGATACTTTTGGCGATAGGCATCCAAATAACCATTCTGTTGCAAGGTAACACTATTATGCCAAGGCACTACGGTTCCATTGTGATCAAACAAATCTTTTGTTGCTTCTGTCCAATCTAAATGTGAAGGCTCATTAAAATCGCCCGCCAGGAAGACCAGATTCCCTTTTTCTTGTTCTTTTACTGCATCGGTTACAAAAACATTGATGGCTTCATCGCGTTTGGACGCCTTATTTTGTTCTAAAATCTGGTCTATATCCAAAATCGGTTCTGGCAATTTTTTCCAAGTAATACCATCGTAGCCTCTTGGCAAATAACAAGCATAATGTGTGTAATCCAAATGGGCACCGTAAACCGCCAGTTGTGTAGTTTCATCTAGCTTAACAATACACTTTGTTAGGGAGGTTGTCTCTATTGATGGCATCGAAACGATTGGGTATTTGGATAAAACTGTTGATGACTTTGCAGAGTGAAATGTATAATAATCTACCCCCATTGTCTTCATTTTATCTTTTATTCTATTACTAAAAATGGTTTCGTTATAATTATTGGTTTCGCATAGCATTACAATATCTGCTTCTGTCTGAAGCAATACTTCGGCAATGGCATCAAAACCACCATCTACTGCTGTCCCTTCATGCCACATGTTTAAGGCCAATACTTTTAAAGTTCCATCAAAAGTTTTCGCAAGATCTTCTTCTTTTTCTATTTCTTCGACAGGTTCCTTTTTAGTTTTCTCGCAGTTAAACACTGTAACTATTAGGGTAACAACTAACAGAAATCCTATTTTTATACTTTTCATTCGTTAATTTTTATTATTGAACACTTATTTACAAAAAAATAGTAAAATAAGGGAGGCATATGCCTCCCTTAATACTAATAATTCAAAAAACTAAAAATTGATTCAAACCAATTTTATATTGTCATTATTTAACTTAGGGTATTGTGATTTCTGTATCTACAGTATACCAATATACCCAATCGCCTGTTGTTTTTCCTGAAAGGTAATATACCCAAAATTTAACATTTATTTTGCCTGTACAAACTTCGTATGTACCTTCTTCGGCCAATCGAAATTGGTACATATAACCATCTCCTGCAAGACCAGCATCAAAATCATCAAAAGTCACACTTCCAATCTTGGCTCCTGCTGCAACAGGTGTTAAAGTAAGCTCTAAATTAGCATTTGGGAATGATCCATAATTGGCTATATTTCCAGTAAGGGACAGCACATTGCCATTTATACTTCCAGTAAGTGTATTGCCGTTATCATTAACCAATTCGGTTCCAAAAATGTCAATGTCTTCTGGACATTCATCATCAACAATTGTAAATACCATTGCCTTGTTGGATTGGTTTACAATTCCAACGCCTATGTCGATATTTGGATTGCTTACACTTTCTATAGTTATTTCCAAAGTTAGGTCTTCAGACCCATCCAATAAATTATCAATAATCTCAATAGTTAACGGTTCAGATCTGACTTCTCCTGCTTTAAATACAACCGTTTTGGAATCGACTTTATAATCAGTCCCTTCTTGAGCGGTTCCTGATACAGCTAAAGTTACCGTAAAGTCTTCTTCCAATGTACTGCCATCGTATCTTAAAAAGATGTCATGTACCCCTTCATTTTCTAAAGCCGAATCGTCTTCATTAATGAAAGACACAAACTTATACCTTTCAAAATCATAAAGGGTAGGTGTCTCTTCACACCCTACAAACGATAGGGCTGTTACTAGAATAAATAAATATTTTAATGTTTTCATCTGTTTAAATTTAATTGTTTTTCATCGGTCAGATGTAATTCGCCATTAAACCTTTTAATTGGTGGTATCAACTTAAGTATTTTGGCTCATTTCATTATATACTTTTAAATTGGTTAGCAATAGCTTACCACCCCATGATTTGAGTAAGGTTAGGATTTAAATCAACTTGTTGTTGTGGAATGGGCCTATAATAATATTTAGGCTCTACAAACGTTCTAACGGCATCTTCGGTTACCATATTTCCTGAAGTTCCATTAGACAAGTAAATAGAAGCTCCTGCATCACCAAAAGGTCCTGCTTTATAGTATATTAAATCTACTCCAAGTGAGTTTTGCTCTTTAGGGGAAGGGATATCTTCGCCACTTGCAATAATAGCTATATCATCTATACCATCGCCTGTCATATCGTATTTACCCAGTCCAGGGAAATACATACCTACTGGCAAAATCTCAAATTCCTTTCCTGCTGCCCAACGCATCATATCGTCGAACCTAACACCTTCGGCTGCATATTCTACACGTCTTTCGCGTCTTATCTCAAAAATGACCCCTTGATTGGTTCCAGATACATTTGGAAATCTTGTAGCCATAACCGGATCTACATCACTATTTGCTGCAACCATATCTAAATCAGGTAGGCCAACCCTTGCTCTTAAAAGGTTAATAGATGCATCCAAATCACCTTGCGCTAACTCTCCTAATTCTGCTTTTGCTTCTGCATAGGTTAACAGTGCCTCTGCATAACGATAAACAGCTACATCTACACCAGCTCCTTCTGTTGTATTATTGTACCCCTTAATTTGATGGTATCCAGTAAAGTTTCTGTTAAATTCAGAGATATAAGGATTTGAGCTTCCTGCTTGTATCCAACCCGGATAGACAAAAGTTTGAGATAACCTTGGATCCCTATCTTGAAACTCTTCTACAAAGGTCATTGCATTAGCTCCTAGTTGCTCTGTAAAACGTGTTCCATCGTTCATCAAGTAACTATTGATCAAAGATTTTGATGGACTTTGCTCATAATTACCAAAGACGGTTCCATTTCCACTAAATCGATTTTTTTCTGTATCGTATACATTAATCAATATCGCTTCTTGTATTGCTGTTAAATCTTCTGAACTAAATAAAGTATAGTAATCTGTTTCAGGGTTACCTGTATTGTGTATAGAAAACTCTCCTGAATCCATTAATTCTTTGGCAGCATCTCTTGCTATCTGCAAGAAACGGTTCGCTGTCCCTTCTAAGCTTAATTCTGGATGGTATTTTCTATAAGTCCCCTCGTATAGAGCTATTCTGGCTTGCAACATAACTGCTGCCCATTTGTGTATGTTTCCAAGGGCTACATCTTCTCTAATATGCTTAGATGCAAATTGAATATCGCTGATGATACTATCTACAACAAGGGTACGTGAATCTCTTGGCTTGTAAAGATCCTCATCTGTAGTTGATAAGGTTTTTCCATACCAAGGTACATCTGAAAAGCGCTTTACCTTACTAAAGTAAAATTGCGCCCTGTAATATTTGGCTACCCCTTCATAATGTTTTTTATCATCTTCATTAATGTCTGCTTTATCAAAATTCTCTAAAAAGAAATTAATGTTTCTAAGGTACGACCAGCTCCAACCGCCTCCTATATTTTCGGCTGTTGGTATACCTACCATCATATTCTTTATCTCGACAGCACCTGTGGTTGCCATATCATCTGTGCCCTGATCACTCAAAAACAAGCCATATCCAGATAATGAATGTAGGCCATTTAGATACAGTTGTAAATGCTCCTCTGAAGTAAAGTAGTTTTCCTTTACAATCTGTGTTTGAGGAGGCGTTTCCAAAAAATCATCACTACAACCAACAAATGTTAGCGTGACGATTAGTATTAGTACATATATTTTTTTCATAATTTTCAATCTTTTCTATTAAAATGTAACATTTAAGCCCATGGAAAGTTTACGTTGAAACGGATAGGCATAACCTTCTGCTCCTGTAGCTTCTGGATCAATAAAGTTTTTAATATCCGACCACTCAAAAATATTCTCTCCCGTAACAAAGAACCTTAATTTTGAAATGTGTAATTTATCTAACAATTTATCTGGCACAGAATACCCTATGGTTACATTTTTAAGCCTTAAATAGGCGGCACTCAATAAGTACTTCGTATTAGGAATTGCCAAACCTGAACCATAATTCCTATCTGCTAACCAACTTTGTAAAACTGGGTACTCTACATTTGTGGTATTTGCATTTGCCAAACCAGCATCGATATATGATTGCGAGTGTTGTGCCATTAAAGCTGGGCTATCGTCTGTCGCACGATAAAAATTCAGTAAATGTGGGTATACATTGGCATATGGTTGTTGGTATGGTCCCCAGAACAAATAGTGTCTTGGATAGTAATCTCTTTTTCCTACACCTTGTATGAAACCACTAATATCGAAGCCTTTCCATGCTATATTTAAATTGAAACCATAGTTGTAACGTGGTGAGGAGTTACCTATTAATTTTAAATCTTTTGGATCTAATTCCGAATTACCTCTTAAGATCTTACCATCTCCATCTTGATCTACAAACTTAGGCCAGCCCGGTACTATGGTTAGTGCTCCCCAAGGTATAATGGCTGTTTGGTCTAAGTTGTCTATTTCTCCTTGATCCTTAAAGAACCCATCACTTTCTAATCCCCAAATTTCTCCTAACTTTTGGCCTTCTCTCCATCCAGAAAACACTTTGTTATCATTTTTGTATCGCGTAATGGTTGTTTGATTATCGGAGAAAACCAAAGATGCACTAATTTCCAGAGGGCTTCCTGCAACATTAAAACTATCTGTATAATCGATAGTAGCTTCCCATCCTATAGTGCGCTGGTCTGCTGAATTTTGCTGAGGAACACTTGTCCCTAAAACTGCAGGCAATTCAACACCTGGCTGTAAAATATCATATACATTTCTATAGTAAGTAGCAAAGTCGGCCCTTAGTAAATTATCGAAGAAGCCAAACTCTACCCCAACATTGGTTGTTACTACACGCTCCCATGTATAATTGGTTGGATCGATATCCAATCCTGGTGCATACACTGCTTTAGGGTAATCCCCTCCAATAAGATAACCCGATTGGCCTTGTCCTAGTGGACTGTAGTACCTATATAACCCTGCATTTTGGTTTCCTAATGACCCCCAAGAACCTTTAACCTTAAAATGGTTTATGGTTTTCTTTAACGATTCGCTAAAGTTTTTACTGGCAATCCAAGCAGCTGACACTGACGGGAAGAATCCATAGCGCCCATATTCTGGGAATCGTGAAGAACCATCTCGTCTACCATTAAATTCTAGTACAAGTTGTTCGTCATATATATAATTTAAACGTCCAAAAATCCCTTGTACCGCCCAATCGGCAAAACCATAACCTACCGTTTGGTCTCCAGAAGCTAATGCTATATTGGGAACTGAAGTAATTAATCCTTCACGCTGTGCCCAAAAATTCTCCCATTCGTTAACTTCTTTATTGTAACCTACAACCGCATTGAATTTATGCTTGTTAAAAGTTTTATCGTACGTTGCATATACGTTAAGTACCGAGTATTTATTGATTCCTATACGTTCGTATGCATAATCTGAGCTCTCATTTTCACGTACGTCGTTTGGTCCATATCCAATTTGATACTTGGTTCCATCCCAGTGATCTTTATTATATTCCTTTTTAAAGGTATACTCACCTGTTAGCTTTAAGTCTTTATTTAAAAAGTATAGGTTTAACTTATTTGTTGTTTGTACAGTTGTATAATCAACAATTGTCTTCCCGCCATCAATCATGCGTGCTGCTGCTCTACCGGCATCTGTATTAGCCCAAGTTCCATCTGGGTTCTTTGCTACATCTGTAGGCCTTAAATTGTAAACACTGGTTAAACCATAGGTAGGTGTTCTGCGCTCTGTTAAAGATAAAAACGTATTGTTTTCAAAGTCCATCCACTCGTATGGCTCTACATTAACTTTAGAACGCAGGGCATCACGCGTCCAATCATCCGTTGCCAAACGGTTCAATCCGTTTTCTTTTGTATGGTTGGCTGAAACGTAATAGCTAACGATCTCCTTTGTTCCACTAATTGATACATTGTGGTTTTCGGAGTATGATACTTTATCAAAAAAGTAATCGTTCCAATTATTATCTCCCATATATTGCCAACGCGTTGGATTATTTGGATCTAATCTTACATTAGGTACAGTAGGATCATCGGACCGTGCTCTTGCCCAAGCATAAGTATCCTCGTCATAGCTCACATAATTCCAAGGCGTATTACTGGTTGAAATATCCAACAATCTAGAGAAAATGTAAGGATCGGTAATAGGTTTAGGTGTTACCGTTGGCTTCCCCCAAATAAAGGAATTGGAATATGTTACTTTATTCTTCTTTCCTTTTTTTGTTGTTACCAACAACACGCCATAGGCTGCACGTGCACCATATATAGCTGCCGAAGAAGCATCTTTCAATACCGACATAGACTCCACGTCGTCTGGATTTAACCGTGTTAGATCTCCAGAACTTGATGGCACGCCATCAATTACTATCAAAGGGCTACCCCCCGTAATTGAAGCTGCTCCCCTAATATTAATGGTTGCAGAACCACCAGGCGCACCATTAGCAAATGTTACATTTAAATTCGCTACGGTTCCCTGTAAGCTTTGTGATACGTTGGCCGTAGGCCTGTCTTCCAATTTCTTCATATCTACAGGAACAACAGCTCCCGAAATATTTTCACGTTTTTGTGTACCAAAGCCCACCACGACTACTTCTTCCAGAGAATTAGAATCTACAGCAAGGTTAATTGTAAAACTAGACCTACCATCTACCGATACTTCCTGAGTCTTATACCCTACATAGGAAACTACTAATAGTTTATCGTTTGAATCTGCTGTTAAAGAAAAATTACCATCAAAATCTGTTGAAGTTCCTTTCGATGTTCCTTTAATTAATACTGTTGCACCCGGTAACGGTTCTTGTGTTTCTGCATCAACAACGGTTCCGGTTAAATTTCTTTCTTGCGCCAATACGCCTGGGTTTATCATAAACACTAATAATATTGCCAATAAAATATCGGCAAACTTTCGTTTGTTTACGAAACAACCTCTTGTCCTCTTGCTGGCAAGAATCAAAAAGTTTAATGTTCTCATTCGGTTTTTTTTAATTATTTGTTTGACTAGGTTAATTTGATGGCTGCTAATATATAAAAATATTTTTTGATTGAACAGTCAGTCAATTTAAAATTAATATGTTATTTTTGTTAAATAATCATTAAGCAGGTCAGCGGTATGGATAAAAAGTTAGAAAACCGTAAGACAATACGTTTATAAAAATTAACTATGTTTGCAGTATGGGTAGAAAAAGTTTAAAAAGCATTAGGCAGAAAGAAATAATAGCAGCGTTCTATAATGTAGCTAAACAAGAAGGTTTAGAAAATACATCGGTAGCTAAAGTTGCCAATGAAATGGGGATAAACACCAGTTTAATTTTGCATTACTTTAAATCTAAAGACGCTCTATTATTTGGCTTGATACATTATATTCTAGAAAACTACAAGTCTCTTTACACTAATAATAATGATGAAAGCAGCAATGTTAAGCTACTCCAAACGATAGACAATTTATTTTCTAGAGATTGGAACAATTTAATAGACGATGGTGTTTTTTACAGTTGTTATACACTGATTTTTAGAGATGACAATATTAAGACTGCTTTTAAAGACCTTCATGATTCACTAAGGGAATTTTTGGCAGAAGTTATTGAAGAAGCCAAAATGGATGGCATCATTGATGTTACCGACTCTAAAGAAACGGCCGAGCTTATTTTTGTTTTGGTTGAAGGGGCTTATTATTATCTATCTCTTTTTGATACTAACGATAAAACGTATATAGAGAAAGCAGAACGCTACAAGCAAGCTGCTATACAAATGTTAAACTTTAAACAGAAACCTTTATCGTCTACGCTTTTTGACAATTGATATTAAAGCTACTATTCCTATACACATCCATACCAAATTGGTAAACAAATTAGGCTTGTCTTTGGAATCGTAAGCACATATAACCAAAAACAAACCACCCAATACATTCATTAACTGATATGTAATACTGTTGTGCCTTAATTTGTTAACACTTAATAAAAAATAGGACACCAAGTAGGAAGCTGCTCCTACCCAACCGATAAGTTCATAGTAATTCATAGACGTTACATATTAATCTAAAACTTTATAGTCGTCTTCGCTTATTGGTTCGATCACTTTACCAAATAATTTATCTTTCCAATTAGTCCATTTGTATTTTTTTGACATAATTAAAAGTATTATTGGATACACAACTAAAACGGGAACAATAATTTCAAGAATAGTATTTGTTGCTTGCTCTGCAGTATATTTAAAAATGGCATCTGTTTGCAACGCAGACCAATCGCTAGTCACCAAAAGGGCAGCCAGGAGATTATTCCCTAAATGGAACCCCAAGGCTAACTCGAGTCCATCATCCATTAAAGTCATAATACCTAATAACAATCCTGTACCGATATAAAACACCATCGTTATAAACCCTATTTCGGCTACTTCAGGATTAGCACTATGAGCTATCCCAAAAAATACAGACGTTACAATTAACGGGAACCATTTATTCTTTACTAAATCGCCAATGTGTTGCATAAAATAGCCTCTAAACAAATATTCTTCGAGTCCAATTTGAAATGGAAAAAGCAACAAGCTAATAATTAACAAAACCGCAAATTTTACAGGTTGAAACTGCAACGCTATTTGAGAGGAATCGGATACATACGAAACTCCAAACAATATAAGTGTTATGATAACGATTAGGGAGAACGAAAAGAGAATTCGTCCCCAATCGACTTTTGACCTAGCGGTTGTAAGCGATAAAATACTCCTTTGATGCACAAACTTAACAAAAACAAAAAGTAGCCCTAATAGGAAAACAAAGGGCAAAAGATTTACAATTAAAGATAAGTTTGATGGTATTGATTTCATTAAATCATAGGCTTTATCCAAATCCTCTGGAGAGGAAAACAAATACGCTATAAAATTTAATATAAACACTCCTGAAATTAGGATAGATGTTAAGATAAAAATCCATAATTCCCTTTTTCCTTTGTAAACTTGTTGTATATAATCCATTATAAATTAAAATTCCATTTTTTTAAATTATCGCATCTCAATGTACCCTTTTTAACTTGTAAAGGGCTTTCAAAATTATTGGTAAACAACCCTCCTGTCCCAAGACCTTGTGGCAATTTACTTTGTTTTGTATAGGTATATTGCGCTATGGCATTAAGCCCTACATTACTTTCCAAAGCACTGGTTATCCACCACCCTATCTTATTTTCTTCTGCAATTGCGATCCACTCATCACTACCTTTAAATCCACCTATTAAGCTTGGTTTTAAAATAATGTATTGCGGATTTATAGTTTGCAACAATTCTTGCTTATTTGTTACTGAAAACACCCCTATCAACTCTTCATCTAATGCAATTGGCAAGGGCGTTGCTTCACATAGTATTGCCATTTCTTCGACCTGTCCCTGCTTTATGGGTTGTTCGATAGAATGCAGGTCTAATTCTGATAATTGTTTTAACTTTTCTAATGCTCCTGATGCAGAAAAAGCACCATTGGCATCTACTCTTATCTCTATTTCTTTAGAAGAAAAGCTATCACGGATGGATTTTATCAAATCCAATTCATTTTGAAAGGCGATTGCTCCAATCTTCATTTTAATACAGTTAAAACCTGAAGCAATTTTGTTTTCTATCTGCTGTTTCATAAAGGATTTATCACCCATCCAAATCAATCCGTTTATAGGAATGGCTTCTTTACCCTTTGTGAAATTTGATGGAAACAGCTCAAATGTATCCTGGCTTTCTAATGACCTAAGAGCCATTTCCAATCCAAATTGGATACTGGGATACTCAATTAATTCATTTAACAAATAGTCTAAATTACTATTTATGTTATGGCAAACCCATTTTAATTTTTCTTCATAATCTGGTCTATCATCTACAGAGAGCCCTCTAAACAAGCCGCATTCACCAATCCCCTGCTTACCATTATAATTGAGTATAATAAACCATGTTTCCTTAGTTTTTAAGATCCCTCTAGAAGTTCCGCTAGCTTGCTTAAAATGTAATATGTACTTTTTATACGATGCTGTTATCATTTACAACTCTATAAAATCGCCTATTTCCAACAGCATCAAGTCTTTGTCCTTTTCAAAAAATTTACGTTTGGCTACTTCTTGATCGATTTCTATATAACCAAACGTGTCGAAATGATAGCCCAATATTTTATCGCACTGAACAAAATCACTCGCAACTATGGCATCTTCTACACCCATCGTAAAATTATCGCCAATAGGCAAAATGGCCAAGTCTAGCTTGGTTTTCAGGGGAATAAGTTTCATATCAAAAGTCAAGGCCGTATCGCCTGCTATATATATGTTTTTGTGCTCTCCTTCTATTACAAAACCTCCTGGCTGACCGCCATAACTTCCATCGGGAAATGACGACGTATGAATGGCATTTACATATTTAACAGTGCCAAATTCAAAATCCCATTGTCCCCCAAGATTCATAGGGTGTCCTTCAATGCCTAGTTTTTCAAAATGTGACACAACTTCAAAACTAGAAACAACAACGGCTCCTGTACGTTTTGCAATAGTTTCCACATCTAATATATGATCTTGATGTGCATGCGTTACAAGGATGTAATCGGCTTTAAGCTCATTTATATTAATCCCTGATGCTTTCGGGTTACCGGTAATAAAAGGATCTACAAGAATATCAACATCGTTGACTTGTATTCCTAAACTTGCGTGACCATAAAATGTTATCTTCATCTACTTTAATTTTTTTATTAAACTGATTATTTTACAAATGAAAATTTCACACATAAAACCAACCTTTTTCGCTTTTTACAAAAAAACAACCATTTTGGATTGGTATGTAAAACCAAATTTGATGATGTGCATTTTAACTAATTATTAGACATAACGAAAAATACAAAAAAATCTAGTATAGATAGCCAATCCCCATTAGAACAGCCAATAACACCGTTGTTAAAGCCAATTTCTTTAATTCGGGGTCTAATTGTTTGGGTTCTGTATTAGTTCTCACAGTTATTAGGTGCTTAATCAGTGGTAGGTAAGCAATAGCAAAAATCAAGTTGTAGATCGATGTATAATATAAAATTCCGAATAGTCCAGAAAGTAAAATAGCTAAACCAATAAGAGTCATATGGTATAACTTGGCATTCTTAGATCCAAGCCTAACCGCTAAGGTTATTTTATTTGATTTTTTATCGGAATCTATATCTCGCATGTTGTTTAAATTGAGTACTCCGGCACTTAAAAGTCCAATGGTACATGCTGGCAAAAACACAACATGATCTATGGTTTTAGCGTATAGTACATAACAACCAACAACACTTATTAGTCCGAAAAATATAAACACGAAAACATCTCCTAATCCTCTATATCCATAGGCATTCTGCCCCATTGTATATCGAATGGCCGCTACTACACATGCTATACCTAACAGAAAAAATGTTAGGGTAAGAAAAAAGTGATGTACCCCAAAAGCACAAAAAATAAGAAAAAATGCCAGGCCAATAGATATCAGCACATTGATCTTAATGGCTTGAAACATACTTTCGGGTGAAATTTTACCACTTTGTATGGCACGTTCTGGACCTATTCTATCATCATTATCGGTACCCTTTACACCGTCACCATAATCGTTTGCTAAATTGGATAATATCTGTAAACTTAAAGTAGTTAAAATAGCAAGAATAAAAATATCCCATTTAAAGTAGCCATTATAATCAGCAAAACATGAAGCTAAAATAATCCCAGAAATTGATAGTGGTAGCGTTCTTAAACGCATTGTAGAAATCCAAAGAGAGAGCTGCTTCATTTATGGTATCCATTTTTTTTCAAAATTAGGCTTTCGCTTTTCTAAAAAGGCATTTCTACCTTCCTTAGCTTCATCGGTCATATAAGCCAATCTAGTTGCTTCACCAGCAAATACTTGCTGACCTACCATACCATCATCTGTTAAATTCATGGCAAATTTCAACATTTTTATTGATGTGGGCGATTTTGCCAATATTTCTTGAGCCCATTGGTAAGCTGTTGCTTCCAATTCATCATGGGGAATAACTGCATTTACCATACCCATCTCGTAAGCTTCCTGAGCAGAATAATTACGTCCTAAGAAAAATATTTCCCTTGCCTTTTTCTGTCCAACCATTTTAGCCAGATAGGCTGAACCATAACCGCCATCGAAACTCGTTACATCGGCATCGGTTTGTTTAAAAATTGCATGCTCTTTACTGGCTAAAGTTAAATCGCATACCACATGCAAACTATGACCGCCACCTACAGCCCAACCGGGTACAACGGCAATAACAGCCTTAGGCATAAAACGTATTAAACGTTGCACTTCCAATATGTTTAAACGGTGGTATCCATCTTCTCCAACATAACCTTGATGTCCTCTGGCTTTTTGATCGCCACCACTACAAAAAGAATAAACACCATCCTTAGTAGAAGGGCCTTCTGCCGATAATAAAACAACACCTATATTTACATCCTCGTTTGCATCATAAAATGCATCATACAATTCGCTTGTTGTCTTTGGCCTAAAGGCATTTCTAACATTTGGCCTGTTAAATGCTATTCTGGCAACACCATTACATTTTTTATATGTAATGTCGTCATATTCCTTGGCAGTTACCCAATTTGCTTGCTCCATTTTCTTTATTTTAGCCAAAAATAAATTTTATTTCATAAAATAGTTACTTCGGCAATGAAAAATAATATTTCCTTTTATATTTTAGTCTGTATATCATTACTTTGTAATGCGCAATCTTATGATTTTAAAACGATCGTAGACCTTGATGCTACCGATATTATTAGTCAAGGCAATACAGGTACTTGTTGGAGTTTCTCAACATCTTCATTTTTAGAAAGCGAAATTATACGACTTACAGGAAAGCACATAGATTTGTCTGAGATGTATATTGTTAGAAATACTTACCCTAAAAAAGCCTGGAATTATGTAATGCGACAGGGCAAAGCACAATTTAGTGAGGGAGGTTTAGCACATGACGCTATAAACAGTGTTAAACTTTATGGATTAGTTCCCAATACTACATTTAAAGCCGTAATGGACGAAAAAGGCCGTTTTAACCATTCGAAACTGATCGACACATTAAAAACTACATTAGACCAGTTTATCAAGGCACCCAAGCAGTACAAATCAACTTGGCAACAGGACGTAAACACTATTTTAGACCTTCAAATAGGAGAAAACATTAATAGTTTTACTTATAACGGCATTTCGTATTCGCCAATGTCCTTTTTGGAAATGACCAAAATAAATCCGGATGATTATATTAGTGTGACTTCTTTTTTACACCAACCCTTCTACTCTACCTTTATATTGAACATTCCTGATAATTTTTCTAATGGATCTTTTTACAATGTACCGTTGGACGATCTGGTAAACATAGTTAATAATGCCTTAAAAAAAGGGTTTACGGTAGAACTGGATTGTGATGTAAGCGAAAAAACATTTTCGGCAAAACATGGATTGGCTATAATTCCCATAGACGGACAAGATCAATTACAGGCTTTAACGACAGTTACTCCAGAAAAAGCGATCACCCAAAAATTCAGACAGGAAGAATTTGAGAACTACAATACTACCGATGATCATTTAATGCACATAACTGGTTTTTTAAAGGATCAAAATGGCACAATCTATTACAAGGTAAAAAATTCTTGGGGTAAAAACTCAGATCGTATAGGCAATAATGGTTATGTCTACATGAGTGAAGCTTATTTTAGACTAAAAACCATCTCCATAATGGTCCATAAAGATGCTTTTTTTAAGCATCTTAAAGAATAGCTAATAGGTTACCAAAGTAATTAATTTCCTTAATACGAGTAAAAAAACAGCTAAATTATTTGTTTGTAGTATTTTATTTATTACTTTTGCCTAGCTATTAACCTTAACCGATAAAATATGCGTTTTAACCACATTTGTTGTATTTTAACGATTTAAACCCCAAAAATTATGTTATTAAAAATTACTATTTTTCTTTCGGTATTAGTAATTGTTAATTTGTTGCTTTTGAAATTTAGTTGCAACAAAACCAATAAACCTGAAAAAACCAGTAAAAAACCTGTTGTTCTTAGGCCCGAAATTACCATAAAACAGGTTGAAGGTCAGCTTGCTCCAACAGGGAGTTAGTTTTACTGAAGTGCTTATTACCAAACCAGTGTCCTTTGTTTGCACTTAAGGGCGAAGGGTGTCCAGATGCCAATATGTGATGCTTATTGGTATCTATTAGCTTCATTTTTTTCTTTGCATACCCTCCCCAAAGCAAGAAAACAATATTCTCTTTTTTGTCACTTACTAGTTTAATCACTGCATCCGTAAAGGTCTCCCAACCTCTATTTTGATGACTTCCTGCCTGATGTGCCCGCACAGTTAATGTTGCATTTAGTAACAGAACTCCTTGGTCTGCCCAACGCATTAAATTACCACTTTTGGGATATGGCACACCAATATCGCTATCTATTTCTTTAAATATATTTTTAAGCGATGGTGGGTGCGCTATACCATCGTTTACAGAAAAACACAGGCCATTGGCTTGTCTCACACCATGGTAAGGATCTTGACCTATAAGTACCACTTTTACATCCTCAAAACGACAATGATTAAAAGCATTGAAAATCTCTTTTCCTGGAGGGTAGCACGTGTAAGCTCCGTACTCTTGCTTTACAAATTGTGCCAGGTTTTGAAAGTAAGGCTTAGCGAACTCTAACTCTAAATGCTGTTTCCAGCTTTCTTCAATTTCTACATTCATTTTTGCAATTTCTAAAAATCGAACTAAAATAATATTATCTTTAATCTTACAAAAATAGATACGATTGAAAAATATAAAATTTCCAACCGCCCAAACAATCCTTATAGTAATTGCTGGGCTTGTTGCACTTTTAACTTGGATTATTCCTGCTGGCAAATACCATACATTATCGTACAACAAAGCCCAAAATACATTTTCAAAAATAACCAGCGACGGCACTTTTACACTTACTGCCAGTCAAAAAACCTTAGATAGCTTACAAATAAAGATTCCTTTGGAAAAATTTACCAATGGAGACATATGGAAGCCCATAAGCATCCCGCACACATATAACAGACTAGAAGCTAATCCGCAAGGATTAACATCCTTTATTAAATCGCCGATTAAGGGCATAATTGAAGCTGCTGATATTATCTTTTTAGTATTAATTATTGGTGGGCTTATTGGTATTATGAACCACACAGGAGCCTTTGATGCAGGTATAGCATGGATTGCCAAAGTTTTGAAGGGAAGGGAATACCTGATTATAATGTCGGTTACATTCTTAATAGCAATCGGTGGAACCACATTTGGACTGGCCGAAGAAACCATCGCTTTTTACCCAATTCTCATTCCCATATTCCTTGCCGCCAACTACGATGCCATGGTTGCTTTAGCCTCCATTTACATAGGCTCAAGTGTAGGCACTATGTGTTCTACAACAAACCCATTTAGCTCTATTATTGCCTCAGATGCTGCCGGCATAAACTGGACAACGGGATTAAACTTTAGGTTACTTATGCTTGTTTTGTGTACCTTCATCTGTTTGTTATACATTTTACGCTATGCCAATCGCGTTAAGAAAACACCTAGTAAATCTATTATATATGACCAAAAGGAAGCCATTGAACAGCTTTTTGGCAATACAACGCACTCAACTCTTAAACTTACTAACCGCTTACGGCTCATACTCTTTATTTTTATTATGTGTTTTGTTATTATGATTTATGGTGTTTCGAGTTTGGACTGGTGGTTTATTGAAATGACTAGTGTATTTCTTGTTGGCGCTGTGTTAATAGGCGGTATTGCAAGAATTAAAGAATCTTCATTTGTAGAAATCTTTGTTAAGGGAGCAAGTGATTTATTAGGCGTAGCATTAATTATCGGTATTGCCCGAGGCATTACTGTATTGATGGATGATGGGCTAATAAGCGATACAATATTATATTACTCCAGTAACATAACAAATGGCATGAACAAAGGGGTGTTTACCAATGCATTGCTGTTTGTTTTTGGCGGCCTTTCCTTCTTCATTCCTTCATCTTCTGGTATGGCCGTATTAACAATGCCAATCATGGCGCCATTAGCCGATGGTGTTGGTATTGGTCGAGAAATGATTGTGAACACCTATCAATATGGCATGGGACTTTTTGCCTTTATAAATCCCACGGGATTAATACTTGCTTCTTTAGCCATTGTAAAAGTAGGTTTTGACAAATGGTTGAAGTTTGTGATGCCCCTTGTTATTATATTAACACTATTTACGATGCTAATGCTAACCATCTTTACGTATATAAACTAAAGTTTTTGAGCTAAGCTAAAATCTTAACTAATAGTTCTTTTAATAAATCCCCTTGGGGCGTAGCATTGGAACCAACCCCTTTGCTCTTCACATCAAATTCACGTAATACGGCCACTACTTCGCTCACCTTACGCATAGGGTAATTGCGAGCTGCCAAAATGTATTCATTTACAAAATATGGGTTAATCCTTAATGCAGAAGCCACATTACGCGGTGATTTATCCTGTAAACCATGAAAATGAAGCAATTGGGAAAAAAAATTGAATAACAACGAAACTGTAACGACCATTGGATTATCCTTTGGGTTATCTGCAAAATACTTTACAATTTGATAAGCCCTGACAGCATTTCTCTCTCCTACAGCTTTACGCAATTCAAAATTATTAAAATCCTTACTTATCCCTATATTTTGCTCAATAAGCTCTGGGGTTATCTGACTTCCTTTTGGCAAAATAATCTGTAACTTTTCCAGTTCGTTGTTTATTTTACTCAAATCAGTACCTAAAAATTCGACAAGCATCTGCGCCGCTTTTGGTGTAATACTATAATCTTTGGGCGATAGTACCCTACGAATCCAATCGGCTACCTGGTTCTCATAAAGCTTTTTACTTTCATAAACAACACTCGTTTTTTTCAGTGTTTTATATAGGCTCTTTCGCTTATCTATACTTTTATACTTATAGTTAACAACCAAAACGGTTGATGGTTGCGGATTGGCAGCATAATCGGCTAATTTTTCGATAGTACGCGATAAATCTTGAGCTTCTTTAACCACAACCACCTGATACTCGGCCATCATGGGATACCGCTTTGCATTACTAACAATATCATCAATAGTTATATCGCGCCCATATAAGACCATTTGATTAAACCCCTTTTCTTCTTCAGCCAGCACATTATCTTCAATAAAACCTGAAATCTTATCAATATAATAAGGTTCTTCTCCCATTAAAAAGTAAATAGGCTTTAAGTTTTTATTCTTTATATCCGTAACCAATTGTTTTACTTCGTCCAAAACTCTTTAACATTTCTAGATAACAAACCCAAAATCCAACAACTAAATTAGTCTTTTAGAATTTGAGTTTTGTATGTTTATACTTTGTGGCTTAACTTTGAAAACTTTTATACGAGCAATACATGCAAGACCTTAACTTTCCAAAGTTTTCGTTCCGATTCAAAAGTAGCGAAAATAAAATTTCTATTTTTGATAGTATACGTAAAAAGTTTGTTGTTTTACAACCCGAAGAGTGGGTAAGGCAACACTGTTTGCTCTATTTAATGCAAGTAAAGGGGGTTCCAAAATCCCTCATAAACGTTGAAAAGGAGCTAATTGTAAATGCTCTGAAAAAACGTTATGACATTGTTGTTTACAATCCTAGTGGCACCATTCATTTAATAGTAGAATGCAAGGCTCCCCATATAACTATAAGTCAAGATACCTTCGATCAAATTGCACGTTACAATATGGTTTTAAATGCGGATTACTTAATGGTAACTAACGGATTAAATCATTACTATTGTCAAATGGATTTTAAAACCGAACGTTATATGTTTTTAAAAGATATTCCTAATTACAAATTATGAAATGAGCATAAACAAATTTCATCATTGCATACCCACCAACATGATTAAATTTTTTATGCGAATTCCTGAATGTGCAGAAATTTTTAGTTTCTTCATTTTTCAGAAAACTATAAAATTTTAAACAGATGAAAATTGCCATAGTTATACTTAATTGGAACGGTAAAGCGCTCTTAGAAAAATTTTTACCATCCGTTATATTGCATTCAAAACAAGCAGATATCTATGTTGCCGATAATGCTTCCAACGACGACTCCATTAACTTTTTAAAACATACTTATCCCAACATAAAGGTCATTAAAAATATTGTTAATGGTGGTTATGCAAAAGGATACAATGATGCCTTGAAATTTATAGAAGCAGATATTTTCTGTTTATTAAACAGTGACGTTGAAGTAACCGAAAATTGGCTCTCTCCAATTTTGGATACATTTAATGAAGAAGTTAACACAGCCATTATCCAACCGAAAATTTTAGACTATAAGCGAAAGGAGTATTTTGAATATGCTGGAGCTGCAGGAGGATTTATAGACAAATATGGCTATCCCTATTGTCGCGGGCGTATTTTTAACACCATTGAAAAGGACAATGGGCAGTACAATGATACAACGGAGATATTTTGGGCTTCAGGAGCCTGCCTATTTATTAGAAGCCACGTGTTTTTTGAATTAGAAGGATTCGATGAACACTTCTTTGCACATATGGAAGAGATAGACTTATGTTGGCGTGCCAAGCACTTAGGTTATATCACCAAGTATGTTGGCTTTTCCTGCGTTTACCATGTTGGAGGCGCGACACTTGATGCCTCAAACTCTAAAAAAACCTACCTCAATTTTAGAAATAGCTTGTTTATGCTAACAAAAAATGCACCCGGCAATATATTTATATTAATTATTACAAGGTTGATTATTGATGGCATAGCTGGCATTAAGTTTCTTCTGGAATTAAAGTTCAAGCATGCTTTTGCTATTGTTAAAGCTCATTTTAATTTCTATAAAAATATAAGTATTTTTTTAAAACAACGGAAAGATATTCAAAAAGTGTTGAAGTATTATCAAGTTACATCGATTGCCTTCAATTATTTCATAAAAAAGAACATCTTTTACAAAAGTTTTTAAATAGTTATTAAAAAATCGCTCAAGTGTACCAAAATAAACGGTTTTTTACATACTTTTGTGCAAATTCATTAAGCCTAAATTTTAATTTCAATTAATTATGAGAAAAGTAGTATTACTTAGTTTATCAACGATATTTTTACTAAGTTCATGTGTATCCAAAAAACAATTCACAGATTTAGAAGCTAAACACAAAGAAACACAAGACTTACTTAATTCAGCTACCGTTAAGCTAAACTCTTGTTTAGAGGACAGAGCTTCTGCAACAGCAAGAGCAGCAGCTTTAGAAGAGCAAGTATCTGATTTACGTAAAGCAAATGACAATTTAACAGTTTTATCTGCTAAAGGAGCTAGCAATGTTGAAAAGACTTTAGAGAGTATCAAAGAAAAAGATCTTAAAATTTCTCGTTTACAAGATGCTATCACTAAAAAGGACAGTGTTACTTTAGCACTTGTTACAAGCATTAAACGTGAAGTAGGCATAAACGATCCAGATATTGAAGTAAACGTTGAAAAAGGAGTTGTATTTATCTCTATTGCTGATAAGTTATTATTCAAAAGCGGTAGCTACAACGTAACTTCTCAAGCTAAAAACGTATTAGCAAAAGTTGCCAAAGTTGTAAATAGCAAGCCTGATTTTGAATGTATGGTTGAAGGTCACACCGATAATGTTCCTTATAGAAAAGAGCCTTTATTAGACAACTGGGATTTAAGTGTTAAACGTTCTACTTCTATCATTAGAGTTTTAGAGAGTTTAGATGTTAAACCAAGTCAGTTAATTGCTGCTGGACGTAGTCACTACGTACCATTAGTAGATAACGACACTGCAGAGAACAGATCAAGAAACAGACGTACTCGCATTGTTATACTTCCAAAAATCGATCAGTTCTATGACATGATCGAAAAAGAAATGAAAAATCTTGAAGCTGCTAACTAACAGTCAGCTATCGATAATAAAAAGAGAAGCTCAGTCATTTTTGGCTGGGCTTTTTTATGATACACAGTTTAGAAAATCTCTAAACTTCCTTTTCCTTCCCTTACTACTACAGGTTCTCCTTGTGACAAATCAATAATGGTCGACGCATGGTTATCCCCATAGCCCCCATCTATTACCAAGTCTACCAAATTATCCCATTTTTCCAAAATCAGTTCAGGATCTGTTGTATACTCCAATATAGTATCATCATCTCGAATAGATGTCGAAATAATAGGATTACCCAATTGCTTAACTATCTCCAAAGCAATATTGTTTTTAGGCACCCTAATCCCCACTGTTTTTCTTTTCTTAAAAGGGTTGGGCAAATTTTTAGAACCGGGTAGAATAAAAGTGTACGGTCCCGGAAGCGCCCGTTTTAATATCTTAAAGGTCGATGTGTCTATTTGCTTTACATAGTCGCTTAAGTTGCTTAAGTCATGGCATACAAACGAAAAATTAGACTTTTCTAACTTAACTTGCTTGATTTTGGCCACACGTTCTAGTGCTTTTAGATTGGTAATATCACATCCTAGCCCATATACTGTATCCGTAGGATAAATTATAAGTCCGCCACGCTTTAACACATTAATAGCTTTGCTTATTTCCTTAGGGTTAGGGTTTTCTTCATATATGCGTATTAACTCGGCCATAATATATTCGTATATTTATAAATACAAATTAACCATTATTTTCTTTATGAAATCTTTAAAATATAGTTTATTAAACATTTTATTGTTAGTAACTGTTTATAATTGCTCCAACGAAAAAACAGATGCTGAGGTTATTGACACCTTTGACCCTTCGCTATATTACGAACAATTAGATGTTAGCTATGGTGATGATCCCGATCAAACATTCGACTTGTATTTACCTGCCAATAGATCTCAAAACACCAAAATTATGGTACTCGTACATGGAGGCGGATGGTCTGCTGGCGACAAAAACGAAATGAATGCAATTAGAGACTTATTACGCTCGGATTTTCCTAATCTTGCTGTTGTTAATATAAATTACCGCTTAGCAGATGATGATAATGCACCATATCCAATGCAGATAAACGATATAAGTAGTATTATTGAACATTTAAAGATCAACAAAACCAAATATACCATATCTGACGATCTTGGCTTTATAGGGATTAGTGCAGGTGCCCATTTAGCCTTACTCTGGAGCTATGCTTTTGATACAAACAATCAAGTTTCGATGGTATGTAGCATTGTAGGCCCTACAAATTTTACAGATCCTGCATATCTTAACAATGTAAATCCAGATTTACAAGAGCTTTTGGATTTGTACGGATCCGATGTTCCCATAGCTTTTTTAGAAGAAGTTAGCCCATACCATCAGGTAACCGATATTGCGCCACCAACCATTTTATTTTATGGAGGCCAAGATCCCCTCATACCTACAACGCAAGGCACGGCATTACGTGATAAATTATTAAACTTAGGAGTAACCCACGAATTTACCTTATACCCTGAAGCTGGTCACGGATGGATTGGCTTAGAGCTATTGGATACTTGGACAAAGCTAAAAGCCTTTATAAATGCATATATTTAGAGAAAACTTTGAATTGCCAATTCATAGCTTTGCATACCAAAACCAAGAATAACACCCGAGGCATTAGGAGATATATACGACTGATGACGAAATGCTTCCCTTCCAAATGTATTGGAAATATGGACTTCTACGACCTTGGTTTCAATAGCCTTAACAGCATCACCAAGTCCAACAGATGTATGTGTATAGGCTGCTGCATTTAAAATGACACCATCATAGCTAAACCCAACTTCGTGTAATTTATCTATAAGCTCCCCCTCTATATTCGACTGAAAATAATCTATTTGAATATCAGAAAACGTTTTTCTTAGGTTCTCCAAATAATCCGTAAAAGACAAACTACCATAAATAGTAGGTTCGCGCTTACCCAATAAATTTAAATTAGGCCCGTTAATTATGATTAGTCTTTTCATGTACTTACTTTTATTGTTTTTCATTGGTCAGATGTAATTCGCCATTAAACATTTTGGTTGGTATATAGAATTATTATGGCTCATTTCATAGCTCAAAGATATTTAAATTTTAAGCATAAAAAAACCGAAGTGTTTTAACTTCGGTTTTTTTATGAAACTAATTCACACTATGGTTGTATAATGATACCTAGGTTAAATGCTGAGGTTGTATTTGTTAGACTAAAGTCTAAATCGTCTATTACATTAACAAAACCACCATAACCTTGATATTGAACATATAATTGTGTAGTATCTGAAATCTCGAACTTATAACCTATTCCAACTCCCAACCCTGCATCAAAAGAGGCATCTACATTATCTTTAATATCAATCTCTCCATTTGGCCCGTCTGCTTTAGCGCTAAGTAAAAATCCTAAAGTTGGACCAAAATTTAGAAACCAATCTCTGTTAGATCCAAAATGCCAATTAGCATGCAAAGGAAGTGCTAGATAGTTCAATTTATCTATAGTATCTTCTCCCGATTGAGTTACCTTTGTTCCTTTAGAATCATAAAGAAGCCCTGAACGCAAACTCCAACGATCACTAAAATAATATTCAGCTATTGCCCCTGCATTAAAAGACATTCTAATCTTGTTGTTTAAATTTTCAGTACTCGCATAATTTGAAAGATTTAATCCTAATTGAGGAGCAATAGTAAAGTCCCCTGAGTCAGATTGAGCATTAATACTAAATATTCCTAAAAATAATAGCACATAAAACAGTTGTTTTTTCATAAAAAAAATTTAAATTTTCATCAAGCCAATATAAGATTATTTTTTCTTATAAAAAGAAAAAAGATTACAATTTAAAAAAAATACTTACAAAAAAACTAATCTACAATGCTTTGCTTTAGAATATCTATTTGAGTAACCTCTCCTTGTTTTAAATTAGACAACGCCTTAATTATGTTTTTGCCATCATCTATCTTAACAACAACTGTATTAGGTGCTATATCCCCTTCATTATTTGCTTTAATAACAAGTGTCGTTTTACCAGCTTCCAGATCAACTGAAACAACCTTTGTTATGGATTTTGCTTCGTAATTTTTCAATATTGGTTTGCCATTTGAAAAAACCGTAATTCTATCACCATCTTCTTTACCTCCATCGTATATTATTAAGTTTACACTTCTAGCACTTGAAAAAACACTGAGCACCTGATCCTTTCTTAAAATATTCATTTTTAAAGAATCCAATAGTTTTAAAGAGCCTATCTTATTCTTAATACTATCCGATATCTTTTTCGACCTATTGATTTTGTTTACAACTTTATCCATTCTTGCCTGCACTTTATCCATAGCATTTAAAAACAATTCGCCATCAACACATTTTTCGTTATCAGAAAACAGGCCAATAAAACTGGACTTTAAACTTTTTGTTTTTTCAAATGTAAAATTCTTAAATCTGGTATGGATAAAGCAAAAGTCATTTTGAGAAACTGGAGACTTAGTATATACAATGGCTGTTTCCCTAAAGTCTAATTCCTTTTTTTCTTTATTATACTCCCCATAAACACTTGATTTTGTTTCATGTTCTCCTCCTATATCTGTTAAAGAATAACCCTTAACAAGACCATTATCTTCAGTAAGCTGTAATTTATAAGATATAGTTATTGTGTCATTAAGGACGACTGCCCCCACATATTCATAATGCTTTTGGGAAAAGCAAAACAAATTTAACAGTAAAAAAAACAAATTAAGTAAGCATTTTCTTTTCACAGAGGGGATTTTTAATATATTTGATAAACAAACATAATTCAATTTTATATGAAAACTAAATTATTATTGACATTATTGGTAATGTTTCTAACATTTACTAGTAGCTATGCCTCTTTCCCTGTTAAGAGAACGGTAGTGAACACTACGAACACAGAAGTAACTACATCTACGACTGAAGTTATTGAACCTTTAGCAACAGTTGCAACCCAAGATAAATGGGTTGGTGTAGCCTTATGGTTCTTTTTGGGATGGCCTTTTGCCGCGCACAGATGGTATTACAAAAAACCTGTCTGGGCTAATATTTTATTTATTGTAACCATTGGTGGATTAGGTATTTGGGCCATCGTGGATTTAATAAATATCTTGACTGATAATTTCTAATAATTAGTGACCATGAAATTTAAAGACCACTAAAGCGTGGTCTTTTTTTATACCATCATTTGATAGCTTCCTATTCTCAATTCAAAAAAAGCCGAAGTATTTAAACTTCGGCCATATAAAGCTAAACATTAATTTGTTTAGAAATGAAAAGCAAATCCAATTAAACCTTGAAAAGCACTATCGGCCTTTTGGTCATCTAAAGTTACATTATATCTAATTGTTGGCTCTATACTAACATTGTCTGCAACAAACCAGGCATAACCACCTTGTATTCCTACCCAATTTGCATTATTTCCATCAACAGAAGATCCTGTAAAGTCAACACCTACTGGAAACTCACCACCAAGGTAGTACTTTGCACCTACCTTATACACCAATGTACCGTCAATTTCATCTGCATCTGCATAACCTAATCCAGCTTTAATTGCCAAATTATCAGATACAAAGTAACCTGCATCAGCCCCAACAGACCATATTGTTGAACCATCTACAGAAAGTAAAGAAAAAGCTGTATTACCAGTTGCCCAAGAACCAGTATTTGCTTCAATAACCCAAGACCCTTTTGATAATGCACTGCCGTTATTGGCATCTTGCGCTTTTACGCTTGTAAAACCAAGTACTGCGATAGCAGCACTTAACAATAATTTTTTCATAATAACCTGAGTTCGACGTAATGATTTAATAAAAAAGAGCTAGTTGCGGTGTGTTTTCTGTTTCAAATTTAA